>NZ_RQYW01000013.1 GCF_003932895.1 Leptotrichia sp. OH3620_COT-345
AAACAGAAGAAAATATCAGTCTGTAAATATAAGGTGATAAAAATGAAATATATTAATATTATAGAGTCATTTTATCCTTCTTTAAGTAAACAGGAAAAGAATTTTTCCGTAAAATGCAGAGAGAATAACAATTCACTTAAAAATTATACAAAATAAATAGAGCAGACTTGAAATCGGACTAATTTATTTAATGGACCAAATCCGTTAAATAATATTTTAGTCCGATTTTAAATAGGTTTTAGCATTTGAGTCAATGTTAAAAGAAAAGTTTTTTCAAGTCTGATTTATAATATAATTCTGAAAAATAAAATTTAGTATAACTAATTGTTACGTGATATTAATTTTATAATAAATTTTTTAATTAATAAAAATAAAACAGGAGTTATATAATATGAGAGATAAAAGGAAATATCATATAGTACAAGTCAGGAATGTTGTTGAATTTTTATTGACAACTTTTTTTTTGAAGTTATACTTATTATGAAAAGAATTGATTTGTTTTTTATTAAAGATATTTATATATACGGGGGAATTTATGGAAATAAATATTGATTATGAAAGCAGTCATCCTATTTATATTCAGATAGTAAATGAAATAAAAGCAAGAATAAAAGAAGGAGAAATAAAGCAGGGAGATAAGCTTAAATCGGAAATATATTATTCAAAAAAATATTATATAAGTAGAAATACTGTAAGAAAAGCTTTGGAAATACTTGAAAAAGAAGGAATTATAAAAAAGGTTAAAGGAAAAGGGAGTTTTATCCGGTCGCCTAAAATTTATCAGAATAGATCCAAATTTAGTAAATTTCATGATGATATGAGAATTCTCGGACTTACTCCCAATTCAAAAATATTAAGTGCAAAAAAAGAAATTCCAAATATAAACATAAAAGAGAAAATGAGACTGAAAAATGAGGAATATGTATACAGTATGACATGGATAAGATACGGAAGCGAAGAACCCTTAATATATGAAACAATACATTTAAATTATAAATTTGTAAACGGAATTGAAAAGTTTATTTTTGGCAGTATAAAACTGTATGATATTCTCGAAAAAAAATTCGGTATAAAACCTGAAAATGGAAAAGAATGGTTTTATCCGTGTAAACTGTCAGAGACTGAAATGAAATATCTGCAAACAAAAACGGGAGATGTGGGAATGCATGTGGAACGGATTATGTTTTACGGCAAAGAAGTACTGGAATACACCGAATCAATTGTCAGAGGTGACAGATTTATATATACTATAGACTTTTATAATGAAGAATAAAGAAATATATAAAAATGAGTAATTTTAATTCAGATAAATTATATTATTTTTTGGGAGGAATGTTTATGACATTAATTTCTTTTTTAATAGTTACGGGAATTATTGCTCTTATTTCATGGTGGAAAACGAGAGATGATGATCTTTCCACTTCAAAAGGTTATTTTTTGGCGGGAAGAGGATTAAGCGGAGCCGTAATAGGATGTTCTATGGTTCTGACATCTTTGTCCACAGAACAGATAATAGGACTCAATGCGGAATCTTACAAAGGAAATTTTTCAATAATAGCATGGACAGTTCAGTCAGTTATACCTTTATGCGTACTTGCAAAGGTTTTACTGCCTAAGTATATAAAAGAGGGGTATACTACAATACCTGAATTTTTTGAAAACAGATATGATAGAGCTACAAGACTTATAATGTCTACATTATTTCTATTTTTTTATCTCTTTATAGCTATTCCCGTGGCACTTTATACGGGTGCTATTGCTTTTAACAAAGTATTCAATCTGGAAATAGTTTTCGGACTTACTTATGCCCAGTCTATGTGGATTACGATATGGACAATAGGAATAGTAGGAGGAATTTATGCAATATTTGGAGGACTGAAGGCAGTAGCGGTATCAGATACTTTGAATGCAATAATTTTAATAATAGGAGGTCTTTTAGTTCCTATATTTGGATTAAAATTTTTAGGAAATGGAAATGTTTTAAACGGAATATCAATAGTAACTACTCAGAATATTGAAAAGTTCAGTGCAATAGGAGGTCCAAAAGATGCCGTACCGTGGACGGCAATTTTCACAGGTATATTAATTGTAAATTTTTTTTATTGGACTACGAATCAGGCTATCGTTCAGAGAACTCTTGGAGCAAAAGATTTAAAATCAGGTCAAAAGGGTATACTTCTAGCTTCTATTTTCTTGTTGTTACTTCCTATAATGCTGAATTTGCCCGGATTGATTGCTTATCATATTGTTGGAGAAGGTTTGAAACCTATTGATATAGCATATCCTGAACTTGTAAATAAAGTACTTCCTTTGCCGTTAATCGGATTTTTTATAGCAGCACTATTTGGAGCTGTTCTCAGTACGTTCAATTCCTTTTTGAACTCGGCTGCAACTATATTCTGTAATGATTTACTTCCTATAATTTCTAAAAAGGAAAGGTCAGATAAAGAACTGATAATATTTGCAAAAAAAATTTCGACAGTTATGGCACTTTTTACAATGGTAGTAGCCCCTTTTTTAATGTATGGAACTGAGGGGATATTTCTTTTTACAAGAAGATTTGCAGGTTTTTTTAATATACCTATAGTAGCACTATTTGTAGTAGGAATATTGAATAGGACAGTTTCAGGAAAAGCTGCCAGAATAACAGTTATATTGCATATTCTACTTTACTATTCCCTTGTATGGATATTTAAAGTGAAAGTAAATTTTGTCCATGTAATGGGGGCATTATTCGTATTTGATGTCATAGTAATGCTCATATTAGGGATATTTTTTAAAAGGAGTACACCTTATAATGAATCAAAAGAAAATAAATCAAATGTTGATTTGGCTGATTGGAAATATGTTGATTTGGTAATTATGATCGTAATATCAGGGCTATTCTACTTGTATGCCCTTCTTTCTCCAATAGGTTTGGCTTCAAAATCGGGAAAGCCTTTACTGGTAACAGGAATATTTTTAATAGTTGAAATTATAATGGTGGTATATTTTTTAAGAAACTATAGAAGAAAAAAAGAAAATTTGTAAACTGATTTTTAAGGAGAAAAAAATGAATAATATAGTCTATATTTTATTAGATCAGGTAAGAAAGGATATGTTGGGAACTTACGGGCACAAAATAGTTAAAACTCCCAATATAGACAGACTTGCTGAAGAAGGAGTAAAGTTTCAGAATGCTTTTACACCTGCTTCGGTTTGCGGGCCTGCAAGGACTTCCCTGTTTACAGGACAGATGCCGTCAACTCACGGAATAATAAAAAATGGAGAAAAAGGAGGTATAGGAGAAATACTCCGCGAAGCTCCCAACATAATGGCGAATTTAAAAGATTACAATACTTATGTAGTTGGGAAATGGCATGTAGGGACAAGATCTGTACCTTCAGATTACGGAATAAAAGGACATGATTTTGACGGATACGGATATCCGGGAAGCGGAATTTATAAAAATCTTGTGTTTAATCAGCCGCCGACACGAGGAAACAGATATAAGGAATGGCTTGAAGAAAAAGGATATGAAATTCCTGAAGTAAGTAAAGCATACTTTGGAGACAATCCTCACTTGAGAGTACAGGAATTATGCGGTCTTCTATCCGGAACAAGAAAGGAAACGATACCTTATTTTATAATAGATGAAGCTAAAAAATTTATAACAGAATCTCTTAACGATAGGAAACCGTTTTTTACATGGATTAATTTCTGGGGACCTCACACACCATGTATTGTTCCTGAACCTTATTATTCAATGTATAAACCTGAAGATGTAGTTTTGGATGAAAGCTTTTTTAGACCTCTTAAAGGAAAACCTAAGCATTACAGGACAATTTCAAAGATGTGGGGTATGTGGGAAGCAAGTGAAGAAAGATGGAAAGAAGTAATATCTAAATTTTGGGGATATATAACTCTTATTGATGATGCTATAGGAGAGTTCTTTTCTTTTCTTAAAGAGAACGGGCTATATAATAATTCCTTCATAGTGGTAACGGCAGATCATGGAGATGCTATGGGAGCACATAGAATGATAGAAAAAGGGGAATTTATGTTCGACACTACATATAATATTCCTATGATAGTAAAAGATCCTCGATCAGGTAGAAAAAACGAAACAGATGATAATCTTGTATATTTACATGACCTTACATCTACTGCATATGATATTTCAGGAGAAAATATACCCGAACAGTTTCAGGGAGAATCTATATTGAATATAGTGAGAGAAAATTATAAGAATAATAGAAAAGGGCTGTTGTGTCAGCTGGCAGGACATTTTGTATATTTTGAACAAAGAATGTGGAGAAGAAAAGATTTTAAACTTGTATTTAATGCTTCGGATATTTGTGAGTTATATAATATCAAAGATGATCCTGAAGAAATGGAAAATCTTTTTTACAATGAAAAATACAAGGACATAAAAAAAGAAATGCTGACGGAATTGTATGGAGAAATGACTAAAATAAAAGATCCTATGGCTGATTGGCTTTACAGAATAATTTATGAAATTTAGCTTAAAATCATTTTGAGTTTATAATCTGAAAATTAATTGTAAATTACTATTTTCATTAATTAAAAAAATAGTATTTACAGACTGATATATTTTTTCAGCTTATAAATTTAATTTTGCAAAAAAAGCTGTCTCAAAAAATAAAAAATGAGATTAGCTTTTTTTAAATTAAATTTTTTCTTTATTTGTAGCTAATCTTTTTTGTAAATATATTAGAAACATTTATTTTAACATGTTTTGTAATATAATAGTTACAAAACAAATTTAAAGAAAAGGTTAAATGTTTAACCTCAAAAATAATTATATCAAAATTGTAACTTAAATATAACGATTTTTTTTAAAAAATCAAAAAAATGTAACAACTTTGTTACTAAAATATGATAAAATACATTTAGAAACGGGAGGAAAAAATATGAGTTTAGGAGAAGTTTTAAAGGAAAAGAGAGAGAGTAAAGGACTTTCATTAAGACAGGTAGAATATAAATTAAAATCCAAAAACATTCAGTACAGTCATACTAATATAAAAAGATTGGAAGATAATAAGTTTGACAAAGTTCCTATAAAAGTTCTTTCAGCATTAGCAGAATTATTTGTTTTAGACAAAGTTACCTTATTTAACTTAGCAGGTGCGGCACTTGATGAGACGGATGAGCGGATTTCAAAATTAAATAAACGTGAACGTACACAGTTAGATGATGTAATGTCCAGTGCAAATCATTTTTTTAATGATGAAAGTATAAACGAGGAGGATAAGAAAAAGCTATACGACAGTTTACAGGAATTATATTTTGATGCAAAATCAAAAAATAAAAGAAAAAAGTAGGGATGTTGGATGCGAAAAAAGAAAAATATAAAGCAAAGGGTCAAAAATCTGATTGAAAAATACAATACAAAAAATCCATATGAATTATGCAGAAAGTTAAACATTTATATAAAGTATATGGACTTGGGAAATATAAAAGGATATTTTAAAAAAGTACTTGGAAATAAATATATAGTAATTAATGAAAATCTAGATGATTATTCAAAAAAAGTGGTATTGTCTCACGAGTTGGGGCATGGAGTAATGCATTCAAGTAAAGATGTTTTATTAATGAAAGAAAATTTTTACAGATACACTCCTGAATTAGAAAATGAAGCTAATGAATTTGCAGCGGAACTATTATCCTACGATGCTCAGGAAATAAGTTATAATTTAATTGAAAATTGTGATTTGGGACTTGAAGTAATGGAGGAAATAAGAAAATATAAAAGATTTTAAAGGATAACAAATTACAATAAAAATAAATTATTAAGTATTATAATAATGAGAGTTTTTAAAATCTGTGATTTCAAAATGGTTTTATCATGTAATTAGTAAAATAAAAACCTTAAAGTTGAAAATAGAACCAAATTATAATTTTACTTTTTAAAACTAAGATATAACAAATTATAAAAAATAAAAGGAGTGATTGAATTGAAAAAGATATTGATGATTTTATCGTTATTGTTTTTAGTTGTGAGTTGTGGAACTCCGAAAGTTCAGAAAGAGTTTGAAATTGTACTTAAAGCGTTACAAAGCGGAGATGTGGAAAAAATAAAAAAGCTGAACTCTAATTCGGAATTTATGAATAGTGATGAGGATTCAAAAATATTTTTAAATGGATATAAAAAAATGACTTACAAAATAAAAAGTACTAAAGTTAAAGGAGATATAGCAACAATAAATCTGGACTTGAAAGCTCCTGATTTAACAGTATATTTTTCAGAATATGTACAGGAAATTATGGGATTGGCTTTCGCCAATTTCGGAAAAAGTAATCAAGAAATAAAAGGTATTCAAGATAAGTTTACTCTAGATTTCTTTGAAAAAAAATTAAACTCGAAAGACTTAAAATACAACGAAGAAAATGTAGATGTCGTTTTAAAGAAAAATGGAAAAGAATGGGAAGTTGATACTGAAAATGAAAAAAACAAACCGTTTTTTGAAATAATAAGTTTCGGGTTTACTAAAATACTGGAAAATTTTGGAGAAAATATGATTCAGGATGAAGAAACGGTTAAATAGCCTAAGAAAAACTAAAAAACAGTAGTTATGGAATTAGCGAAAAATTTACAGTTTTAAAAAAGGAAATTTTAAAAAATCAAGTAATATTGATTATATTTATTATGAACTTGATTTAGAAAATAATAGTTTTATGTATTGACTATATTCAAATTAGATGTTAAGAGTTGATGGTAGCAGATTTCAAATGTTTCCGGACAGTAATCGGGATTTTTTGTCAGTTTTACATTCCATAGAAGGCGAAATAAATTGTAAAAGTATAAATTAGGGAACTGAAATAACTAAGAAAAAATTTTATGATGTTCCCTAATGTGGTAAAATTAGAAAATTTAATACTAAATAGCAACAGAAAAAAACAGGAAAAATTGAAAATAAACTTAAAATAATAGGAAAAATAAGGGATTAAAGAAAATCTTCTATTTTTTTAAAAAAATATGTTACAAAAAAGTTACAAATGTGTTATATTAAATTGAGATGATAAAAATGGAAACAAAATAAAAAATATTATTTACTTAAATAGTTACAGTATAAATGAAATGATAGTAAAATTAGATTATAGCAGTCATAGAAAATTGAAAAAAATAATAAGTAAAAATAAGAAAAATAGATGTGAGGAAGTTTTAAGCTTTTTAAAACAATGATTTTTTACACCTTTAAAGTAACTTTTTAGTTACAAAAAATGTTTGTATTAAATAAAATTAAGAAATAATATATTTGTTTAACGTTAAAAAAATATTATTTGAAGAAATTTATTTAAAATTTGAATTATTAGGAAATTAAAAAATAAGTATTTGTAAGTATTTAATGAAGAATAACTAAAATATCTACTATCCGTAAAAAACTATTGTGTGAGATATTAGGAAAAATCAGATTCATAAAAAATATATTGATGAATAAAAATAAATTTGAAAAATAAAATTGGGAAAATCGAAAAATACAGTTTAAAAAATAATATTGTTCAAGAAAGGATTTAAAATGAATGAATTAAAGAATTTTAAAAATGGGAAAATTGAAAAAATGTTTGTCGATTACCAAAAAATCAAAAAACGACTGACAGAACAGAAACATAAAGTTAACTTTTATAATGATGTTATGGAAAGTACATTGGTAACGGATGTAGGAACAGTATCAAAATTACTTAATTTTAAAGGAGTAGGGAGAAATACGTTATTTAAAATTTTGAGAAAAAAGAGACTATTATAACAGAATAATATACCTTATCAGAAATATATAGATAACGGATATTTCAGAGTCGCTGAAAGTAAATGGAATGACTGCACGACCGGAAACATAAAAATTTCACTCAAAACAGTAGTTTATCAGAAAGGGATCGAACATATTTCGAGATTGTTGAAAAAACTTGGATATGAAAAAATTGATACAGTATGATAATAAAGTATATTAAAATACAACAGAAATTGTTAAATTTAATAATGAAATATAAAAAAATAGAGAATAGAGTAAATTTTCGGAAATATATGATAAAAAATATTGGAAAGGTCAAATGTATAGAGTCTTTTCCGTTTAAAGGAGAATAAAAGATGGAAATACAGGAAATAAGATGTAAATTTTGTAAAAAGAAAAAAATGGAAGTGGAGATAATAGGCGGAAGATTTAACTATAATTTTATATGCCCAAGATGTAAAAATAGAAATGTAGGCACAATAATTGATAAAACCGAAAAAAAAGACAATGTATGAAAAAAATAAATATAAATTTTAAGTTGTTAAATTTTTATTGTATTATTAATTTGTTATTTTTAATAAATAGAAATTAAAATAATAAATTATTTAAAGGATTATATTCTTATAAAAAAAGTGATAAATATTAAATTATCAAAAATATAAAATTAAATATTTTGAAACTATAACATATAGGTAAGTATAAGTTAATTATACTTTTTATTCAGAGCATCCCGAGCGGATCTGTTACGTAGTAATACGTAGCGGTTCGCTTTTTCTTTATTTTCAATATTTGAAAAGTATGAAATAAATTTCGGCTTAAAAGAATATAAGTTTTATAAAAAATTTAAATAATTCTACAGTTATGAAAAATAACGGTTAGATTTATAAAAAAATTAGAAAAGTAATATTGAATAATAATTTAAATACGGGACATATCAGATACAGATATTTAATAAAAAAGTAAAATGTCCAGAAAATTGGAGAGTAGATTATTTCATAAGCTAGAAAATATAAGTTAATGTTTTTATTGTTTATACAAAAATAGTAAAAAATCTGAGATTTATAATTTGATATATTTTATGAACTGATACTTTAAGGACGATTAATTTATTAGTAAAACCTAAAAATCGATAAAAATATATTGGAGGTATTATTGGTTTAAGCTGTAAAACTTCCATGAGAAAGGAGGCGAAATGATACGAAGTATAATGAAAATACCTTGACGGAAATGAGAATAATATTTTGGTTATTGATTGTTCGGCAACTCTTTTAACATCAAAATATACTAATGATGTAAAAATGATAAATAAAAACATCACATATTTAAATTTTTAAGTTAGGAGGATTTATGAAAATAGAAGTTAAAGAACCGATAACTCTGATTTTATTTCAAACCGGAGAAACAGTAAAGTATGATGAAATAGGAATGTTTGAAATAGAAAATATAGATTTGAGAATGGAAAGGATAATTGCTCAGAGTAACGGAAAAATTAAAATTTTTGTTTAGACGGATTCAGTGATCAGAGTTTAAAATAAGAAAAAGAATGGAAAAATTGAAAAATGAAAAACAGGAATCAAAATTTTTCAGGATATAAATTATAGTTATCAGTTATATTTTACAGTACTGATAGAAAGGCGGATATGGAAAAGGAAAATACAATTTTATATTCAAAGGAAAAAGAATATAAGTTTTTTAAATTAATGGCTGCTGATAATGTTTCAGGAATAATTATGAAAAATTTTAAAGAATATAAAGTAAAGGTCCGTATAAGTAATCGACTGGATATCTTACAGGAAATAAAATCGGAGAATACACAGATAGTGAAAAAATTTAAAGGAAAGATAAAAATTCCTTTGACGGCAGTTAATATTAATAATAATGAAGAAACTATAACGGTAAGTAATGGAGATCTGCTTGAAATGGACGGGAAAAAATACGAAATTATCGACTATTATGAAATAAACGAAGAAACAGAACATTACGGTATATTTTACTTAACAGGTTATTTTAAAAATATCGGATTTGACAAGTATAGGACAGAATTGAACAATCTTTTTTATACTTTATTCAACAGATTGAATATTGAAGCAGTTATTTATTCAGCATTTTTTCAAAATGAATATTTTAAAAATTGTAACAGATCATTTTTAACTTATGATATTGTCCAAGTAGGTAAAATGAATGATTTTACAAGTTTTGCCGATGTTTTAGAAAATAAAGATAATTATGAAAGTGAAGTAAGAATAAAAAGAAATTACAGAGTAACGATTAACTATTATTTAAAGCCCAATGATATTGATCTGGACCTTGTTTTAAGTAAAAACATAATATTTGAACACATATTGAAAAGGACTTCATTCCGTTTTGAGCATATAAAAGATTTTGAAATACAGAATTTAGATCTATTATCTGAAAATGAAGTTATAGTAAATGACAAAATTTTAAATAAAAAAGTATATAATTTAGAATTTAAAGCAGATACAATATATAACTTTAAAAATGATTATATTGAAAGAATAAATTTAACAGGAAAATTAAAAAATAAGGAGGACTAAAATGTCAAGAAATGCAATAGTGAGTATTCAGGCAATAAATG
Source organism: Leptotrichia sp. OH3620_COT-345 (assembly GCF_003932895.1). Taxonomy (NCBI): domain Bacteria; kingdom Fusobacteriati; phylum Fusobacteriota; class Fusobacteriia; order Fusobacteriales; family Leptotrichiaceae; genus Leptotrichia; species Leptotrichia sp. OH3620_COT-345. The sequence continues at coordinate 10,327 of NZ_RQYW01000013.1, forward strand.
CGGCTTTATCTTTAACAATAAGGGATTTTTCAAGCGTCTTGTTCGTTGTGAAAGGGAAAGCGATTAATGAAAATAATTTACCGAAAGCAATAACAAGTGTAGCGGAATTTAAAGAGCTGGGTTATGATGATGATGCGAAGGAAACCGCATTGGTAAAAGATTATTTCGGAGCAAATCCAAAACCTGATTACATATGGGTATATGGAGAAAATACATCAGAAGTAACGTATACAAAAATATTGGAAGGGCTGGATGTAAGATTCCGTGGAAAATGGTTTTATACATTGGCAGCTGTAAGTGAAGAAGGAGAAGTTAAAGAAATTATTGATTTTCTTAAAGGAACATCAGTGAACTATGTAGCTTTGTTGCAAGGAGCTCAAAACTTTACAACAGAAGTGAATTTAAAAATAGCAAAGGAAAATCCGACTAATTTAGCGTTTTATGTTGCTACGGACAAGAAAGAAGGTCAGGTAAGTAATTTAGTGGCAACTGTAAAAGATTTCTTTCCAGGTTCGGTTCCTTTTGCTGCAATAAAATTAAACGGATTGACAGGTTCGACATTTAGTGAAAGTGAAAAACTTAAACTTGTAGGAATTCAAAGAACATCAGATACAGGAGTAAATCTTGTAACAGAAGAAGATCAGATGGTTATTCCTTATTATGGAAAAGCAATGGACGGAACTACATGGTTTGATTATTCCGTTGCAACTATAGCAATAGATGAGTATATGAGAGTATATATGACAAAGTATATAGTTGAAAAAAATACCTTAGGAGAAAAAATACCTGCTAATGACTTCGGTAAATCTCTTTTAGTTTCTAAAGGAATTGAAATACTTAAAGAATTTGCGGATAGAGGAATAATTTATAACAAAGAAGATTTACTTATGAGCGGAGAAAAAGCATTTGAAGTTAAAATAGTATCGCTTAATAACAGAGAAGCTGAAATAGAATATAAATGTTGGTTCCAAGGAGCAATTATTAAATCTAAAGTAGCTGTAAAATTAAATTCGGAAAAAGGAAATTAGGAGGGAATATAAATGGCTTATTTAAGAAAAGGATATGTAAAAATTACTGCTAACGGCAGGGAACTTATAATAGATGAACTTGATGAAGATGCAATAAGTATTGAAGCACTGGGAGATAAAACTACTCGTAGAAGTACGACAAGAGGTAAGGGGATATATTCAATTATGGGAGATGTTCCATATAAGTTGACATTTACGATACCTTCTACTTCTAAAGCTATGAAAAGAGTTTTATCGTATTTAGAATTTTTAAAAAGTAATGACTATCCGTCGTTAAATTTTGAAACACATGAAAAAATTGACGGTGAAGAAGTTATTACTTACTATGAGGATGGAAATGTTATGACAGAACTATCTGCAGAAGGAATGTTGACAGCAGATGCCCCTAAAAATACATTTGCAATAGCAGGAACAAGAACGGAAAAGAAAATATAAATATAAAGGAGATGAAACATGGATAAAAAAAATAACAAAAGCGAGTTTATACAATTGGAAGCGGGAAAAGAACCTTTTGCCAAGTCTTTTAAAGGAGAAAGGAAGTTTTTCGGATTACCTAATAAAACATATATTCTTTATTTAGAAGGACTGGGAAATGATGGAGAAAAAAGTATTGTATCAATTCAGCTGATTACTCCTCTCGCAAGAAAGCTGACAGGGTTTATATCCAAAGTTTCAGGTTTGTTAAATGGAGATACTCTTACAATAGGAGACGGACAGGAAATAAATGATCTTATAGATATAACTCAGGAACTATTTCAGATTTCGAGTACGGAAATAGATAAACTGACATTCGACGGTCTGTTCCATTTAATAGGATTTGCTGCTGAGATTTCAGTGTCTCCCAGTTTTTCTAAAAAGTGATGGATATATAAATTACAATAAACATTTTTCGGAAATGGATTATAGGAGTTATGCATCACATTTAATAGGGTTTGAGTTCGGCTTAAACCCTTATGAAATTGAAGACAATTGGAGTGAGTTTCAGATTGCTCAGACAACGGCATTTTTAAGAGAGCATTTGAAAAATAGGTTAAGGTAGGAGTTTTAATATGGCGGAAAATCAGAATATAAAGGCAAAAATTGGTTTCGAAGCTGATTTTAAAGAGTTGGAGAGATTGCTCGGCACAGTAAAAAGGACAATAGAAAAAAGATTGAAAACCGATATCAAAGTTAATGTTGAGCTTAATCCTAAAGGGTATAAAGACATTCATAAGTTAAAAAAAGAAATATCCAAGAAAGTAAAAGTTCCTGTTCAATTTGAACAAAAGGGAAAAATTCCGAAAATTGTGTCGGATAATTTTATTCAAAAAGCATTCGGAGGAAAGATTAAAAAAGGTATAAAGAAAACATCAAAAGTATCTTCTGATTCCGGACAGGAAGATTCAGGAAATGAAAAGCAGGGAAAATTTGAAAAGGTAGGAAAATTTGCAAAGAAAATATCGCAAGCCGTACCGACTGATTTTACCAAAGAAATACTCAGTATAGGAGGGAAATTTCAGGAATTAAAAACAATGCTGAGTAATTCCCTCGGAGAAGATGCGGAAGCTTCGGGTTTGATGAACATTATAAAGAAAACTGCAAGAGAAGCCAACCTCGGAATGGGTGAAACAGGATCGGCATTCAATGAACTTATAAATAACGGATTAAAGCCGACTAAAGAGGAAATGCTTCAATTTAACAATATGGCAAAAGCTCAGAAAAAGGATTTGGGACAATGGATAGGAGCAGTCACGGATGCAGTTAAAGGAGAAAATGAAGGACTGAAACAATTCGGAGTAACTGCTAAAGATGCAGGAGACTCGTGGATATACACATTTAGCGGAGTATCGACCAAAGTAAAGAAAAATGAGCAGGATATATATAATTATATGGCAGGTTTAGGGCGTCTGCCCGGAGTAGTAGGAGCAGCCGAAAAATCATCCGGAGATTTTAACAGTATAATGAAAAGTATTTCCGATACGATAACAAATATAAAAATAACTTTTTTTGAAAAAATAGAAAAGTATTTATCTCCTGTTTTAAATGTTGTGCAGAATCTTCTGGAATCTTTTCAGAAATGGGCGGAAGAAAATTCCGAACTGACGGGTATTATAGGAATGGTTATTGCTGTTTTGGGAGGACTTTCAATGGCGGCATCAGTAATTGCTCCGATATTAACGGCAATAAGTGTTCCGGTGCTTGTGTTAATAGCAAAAATAGCAATATTAACTGCCATAATAATAGATTTATGGAACGGGCTTACAACAGGAAACAGTTACATATTTTCAATAATTGACGGATTTCTGGAATGGATTGGAGTAAGTGTATCGGTGCAGGATATTCTGAATGGAATAACGGAAGGTTTCAATGGATTAATGATCTTTGTTTCCGAAGAAGTTGTTCCGATACTTTTAGAAGTATGGAATTTTCTGTGTGAAGGAATAATGCTTACCATAGGAACAGTACAGGAATATATTTCAGTAATTGTAGATATTATTGTAGCATTATTTACCGGAAATATTCCGAGAGCGGCGGAAGGATTTGAACAGCTGAAAAATATGGTTTTAAATATTTTTGATACTATAATGTCCGCTTCGGCAAGGGCAGTTGCATATATACTAAATCTGTTTGCAGACGGAATAGATAAAATAGGAGATATGTTTTTGAAATTGCCTTTCGGAATGGGGGATTTAGTAGGAGGTATTGCAAAAGAAGAAGCAAAGCGGGTAAGAGAAAAAAGTAAAAATACTGAAGGTTATGCCGATAACTTAGATAATAATAAGGAAAAGAGAAAAAAAGAAATAAGAGGGTATTCTGAAGCAGGAAATACAGGAAAGGAAAGAAAGGAATTTCCAAATAATAAAAATGAAAAAGATAAAAAGACGGATCCTTATAAAAATATGAAAAAAAATATCGGCGGTAATTCGGTAAGTAACAGAAGTGCTCCTCCTAAAAAAGATACAAGAAGTAAAGGAAGAGAAAAAGACGCTAAGGCTAAAGAAGAAAATAAAATAATAGTATCGGCGATAGAAAATTTACAGGATATTCTCAAAAAAACCGGATACGATATAACTTCTGAAATAAAAAGAGCAAACTTGTTTGAAGCAAAAAGGACTGCAATACTGGAAAGTCAGAAAAAAATGGGAATTATGGAAATGTTCAGAGATATAAAAGACAGATATATTCAAAACAAGACTACAAATAATCTGGAAATAATACTTAACGGGAATAAAATTTCTGATAACGGGATAAATGAAAATACACGGATAAGAGATTTATATCAAATACAAAATGCTAAGAAAGGCGGGTAATATGTTTTTTAAATATGACGGATTTTTTGGAATTTTACCATTTAAATCCATATCAAACAATATAAATTTACAAAAAGAAATAACTTCAAGAAAAACCTATTTAGGATATGAGGACAATGATCACCGTTATTTTAAAGCAAAGGAAATAAATCTTACAATAGTTTTGGAAGGTAGGCTTAAAAAACTTCATCTTACTGCTTTGGAAAGTATGTGGAAAAATAATGATAAACAGGTATTGATACTTCTTAAGCATAATCAAATATTTAGGAATATGGTAATAAAAAATATTTCAAATACTCAGGAATATGATACTGAAAAAGATAATATCATTGAACTGAATGTATCTTTTCAAGAAATGAGATATGGAATTCCTGAAGGAAATATTTATGAAGATATAAAGAATATAACAAGTTCAGACGGAATGTTTACACAGGTTGTAGGAAAAGTAAAAGAAAAGCTGAATACGGTAGTTAATTTATACAGCAGGGCTATAAAGTAGGTGTTAGAATGAAAATACAGTATAAAGAAAATGAAATAAAAAATATGATATTAAATAATAATTTTGTTGAAATACCTTTTGACACAGAAAATATAAAAAGGAAAACAATAAAAATAGAAGCTATTGTATTTGAAAGAAAAATAAAGTTTGAGCTGATGTATATAAACAAAAAATATGATTATCTGTTTGATGATATTGAAAATGTCGTACTTCAAATATTTAATGTGGATAATGAGCTTTTATCCACAGGAAAGCTCCGGTTAAGACAGGACTTGTTATACACTGTAAAACAAATCACGAATGACTACGATGATCTTGTTATGCTGTTAATTCCTAAAAATAAAGCTATTATGAAAGATAAGGCTTTTAAACTTAAAAATTTAGACGGCTATGGCTTCTTTTTGTTCAAAGAGGTAAGAGAAAATGGATAAATTCAGATATATTGAAATAAAATTGATACTTGATAATAACGAACTTGTTTATAACAATGATAATTTTAATATTGATTTCAGTCTTGAAACTGACAGGAGCAGTCAGTCAAATGTATTGGAACTTAATTTGTATAATATAAAAGAAAGAGAAAATGGAATAGATTCACTGGAATATGAATTTATGAAATTGAAACCGCGTATTGAGTTGTATGCAGGGTATAGGGAAAAAAAAGAAATCAAAGTGAAGGATCTTGTATTTAGCGGACAACTTGCAACAATAAAAAATGATTATGCCGATTTGGACATAAAATATTCCCTTGTATGTTTTCAAGAGAGGGATATTCTGGTAATGCAGACTTTAAATGTAAGCTATCCTAAGGGAAATAAACCTTCTTTTATTATTAAAGATTTAGTTGAAAAAGTAGGAAGTAAAGAAGAAGTTAAACTTGGGATTGGGAAAATAGAACCGTTTAAAGATTTACCTTATCAGTCAAATTTTTCAAAGTCAAATACAAGTTTACAAAAAATATTTGAAGCTCTTGCAAAAGATACAATGAGTATATTTTATATAGAAAACGGATTACTTTATTTTTTACCTAAACATTCTTTTGTAAAAGAAAAAATAAAATTAAAACAGATGGATTTACTTGACTTAAAAGCAGATGATAACGGTTATAATGTTAAGCTTGGATTCAGAAATTTCAAAATAAATACTCAGGTATATATTGAAGGTCTGGAAAAGGATTTTGTAATAGATAAGATAAAACACAACTGCAACGGAGAAGACGGAGATTTTGTGACAGAACTGAAAATACTGGATATGGATATATTCGGTCAGAATATGCTCAAAGAATTAGAAGAAATTAAGAAAAAATCTGAAGAAAAAGTGAAGGAACCGGAGGAAAAAGAAAATAATAAATAAGGAGAAAAAATAATGGCATTTTCAGAAATCGAAAAACATAACAGAACACTTATAAATGAAGAATTAAACGATATTCATACTTTATGGATAGGAAAGTTATATGATGTTGATAATTCTAAAAGGAAAGCAAGTGTAAAGTTTTTACAGAAAGCAATAAGAACATTAAAAAATGATTTTTTTCAGACTTCTCCCGAGGATATAACGGATGTTCCTTTATTACCCGTGTTTTCAAGTTTGAATTTTGAAATATATGTTCCATATAATAACGGAGATAAAGTATTGATATGTATTCTTGAAAGACCGTATACAGAAGCATTTCATAATGATGAAATACAGGAGCAGCAGTTATTCGGAAGAATGGATATGGGATATTCGATAGTTTTAAAGGCTATACCGAAAAATATGTTGTCAGAAGAACAGTCTGAATATGAAAATATAGTTATAAGAAATAATGAAACAAAAGTAGTTATAAAAAACGGAAGTGTAAATATTACAGGAAATACTACTGTAAACGGTGAGTTGACAGTAAACGGTAATATGACGGTGAACGGGAAACTGAAAGTGAAGTCAATAGAAACAGATGATATTGAAACAAAAAGCGGAATTTCCAAAGGCGGAGTAGAATATATACATCCGTAAAAAATTTAAGAGGACAATGACAGATGAATAATAACTGTGATAGAAATATAAGGAATTACTTAACTTTTTATATTTTATAGTTTACAATGTAAACATATAAAGGAGAGTAATATTATGCCGGTAATTTCCATAAGATTTAATGATGAAGAAGAAAGAATAATAAAAAAAATTATAGAAAACAAAGGCTCTACTGTATCTCAATATACTAAAGGTTTAATATTTGAACAAATAGAAAATGAATATGATTTAGAAATTGTAAAAGAATATTTGAAAGCAAAAGAAGAAGGAATACTTGAGTTAGTATCCTATAAAGAGGCAGTGAAAGAATTAGGATTATAATAATGAAAAAATATACGATAAAATTTGAAAAATCTTTTCTAAAAATATTAAAAAATTAGACAAACAGACTTTACTAATAGTAACCGGCTATATTGATAATAATTTAAAAAATACAGATAATCCGAGAAGAAAAGGAAAAGCCTTAACAGGGATTTTAAAGGTCTTTGGAGATACAGGATAATAGATTATAGATTGATAGCGGGTATTCAAGATGATGAATTGATTATAGTAGCTATTGATTTAGACCATGGAAACAAAATATACAAGTAATAATTTTAATCACAGTTATTGATTTAGCTGTGATTTTTTATTAGTCGACGGAGGCATAAAATGTTTAAAATGGAAAATGGAGATTTGAAAATAGTAAATAATGATCTTCAAGTTATTTCAGAAAAAGCAAGAATATTGCAAGAAATAGAAGAAAAGATAAAGCTTATAAAAGGAACTTATAATTTAAGGGAAGAATTAGGTATTCCATGGATGGAATATAACGGGAAGCTCAATAGTACTGAAAGGGACAATATAATAATCACTTTTATGTATGAAAAGGTTTCCGGATACAAAGGAATAGATGTAAGCAGTATTTTCATAGAAAAAGTGAAAAAAGAAAACAGGGAGGCAAGTTTCAATATAGAATTTGTCTATTTGGGTGAAAAAGTAAATCAAGAAATAGAGGGAGGTGCATTTAATGGGATTTAAGACAGATAAAAACGGACTTATATTTCCTGTATTTACAGATTTTAAAGATGAAATGGAAAAGGAAGGGAAAATACAGTTTGGAGATGATTTTACCATTGATCCTGAAACATCTTTAGGTCAATTTTTGGAAGTTATTTCATATATGCTTGAAAATACAAGTAAACAGTTACAGAATGTGTATTTCTTATTCTGGCTGTTTAATAAAAATGGTGCTTTGCTGTCAGAATATGCGAGCAATTACGGTATAGAAAGAATACAGGGGAAATATTCTTACGGAAATCTTAATATTGAAGGAACTCCCGGGCACATAGTTACAAAAGGGTTCCAGGTGCGTTCTAAAAAGGGGCTTTTATACAAAACCGTTTCAAATGTTCTTATTAATTCGGCAGGAAAGGCAAAAGTTCAGATAAAAGCTCTGGAGTTCGGAGAAGAATATAACACAGAAGAAAATACTATTTTAGAAAAAGCGACAGGAGATGAAAATGTAACTCGTATATACAACTCCGAAGCTATTACAGGAGGAACTTTTTTAGAAAGCGATGAAGATTTAAGAGAGAGGATACTGAATTTATCTCATTCAAAGGGAGGTTCAGATATAAATGGGATAAAAGCTGCATTACTTAAACTTTCTCAAGTGGAGGATTGTGACATAAAGGAAAATTATACAGATACGAGAAATGAAACTTTAAAATTAGAACCGGGACATATAAGAATAATAGTTAAAGGTTTAATTGATGAAGAGGTAGCTTATTCAGTTTTAAATACCATTTCTCCCGGAATTGTAACTGACGGAAATGTGGAAATGAGAGTAGTAACGGATTCCAATCAGAGCAGGATAATAAAATTTAAGCAGGCAGTAAAAGTAGAATATGCTGTAAGGGTCAGAAATATAAGGAATATATCCGAACAGAATAGAATAACAAGAGAAGAAATAATAAACAATATATTTAAGGAAGCAGGAAATTTTAAACTCGGGCAATATGTAAATTATGAAAAAATTCAAGCAGCAGTATATAAAATATCAAATCAATTGGAAGCTGATGTAGAAATAAAAAAAATAAACGGAAACTGGGGAAAATCGGATTTAGATATTGAACATGATGAATACAGCTTTTTAAGTATGAATAATATAGAGGTGATACTGTAATGAAAGCTGATAATTTTTTGAGCTTATGCGGGAATATAATTGATAGGAAAGAGCCGAGTAATAAGAAAATATTTAATATGATTTCCAAAGGTTTTGAATTATACAACAAATACTATGAAAAAACTCTATTTTCAGATGTTATAGACAGATTAATTGAAAATGAGCTTGATTTATTCGGTTCCCAGTTTAATCTCTACAGAAGCGGGAGAACGGATGAAGAATACAAAAAATATCTGAAATTATCTTTTTTATTGAGATTGGGAAGAACAGATTTTAATTTTATAGTAAATGCCGTTTCCATTTTCTTTGATATTGAAAAGCAGAAAATAAAAATATTTGACCATAATTCAGATAAAGATATTAAGGCGAGACATATTAAATTAAGAATATTGCAGAAGGTGGATATGCAGGAAATAATTCCTTTTTTAATAAAAATAAAAGCGGCAGGGATAATAGTCGATTGTTGGGAAATGTTGGACGGAAATTTTTTGGTCGACTGTAAAGGTGTAAGAAAGAAATATATAGTTAAAAGTGATGTTAATTATGAATATGACAGACATGAATATAATCTTGATGAAATGTTAGAACTTAATGATTAAAGGAGGTTAAGAAGATGCCAATTATAAAAAAGTTTAAACAAGGAGTATACGAACACTCTAACCTATTTAAAATAAAAAATCCGACTGTTAATGTCGGAGATAATGAAGTAAAGGAAATAACACCTTTCAGAGGGGTAATACAACAACAAGGAGATGTTATAACAGCAGAAGAACATAATGAAATACAAAAGAACGGTACAGTTTTTGTTACCGTAGAATATTCAGAAAATTATGGGAGTGGTGTAGACGGATATGTAATTAAAAATTTTATTAACGAGCAAGGTTTATTTGAAGGGTTAAAACTAAAATTTAAAATACCTCGAACAAATATTTATGAAAATCCTGTAATTGTTTTAGGAACTCAAACTTATAATTTAAAGATAGTAAGTGGAAATTCCTTAATTAATGTTCGAAAAGGTGAATTAAATATAAATGAAATAGTTAACATCATTTATTGTAATGGATCGTTTATATTGGAAAATCAAATTGCTTCTGAAAATTCAAGAGGAATAACAAAATATGGAACGGAATCAGGAACAGCATTAGAAGGAAAAAGACTTACTGAAATAATGGGATTAGAATTTGGGGGAAATATTCAAGATATAGGAACAAAAATAACCGGAAAATTTTATTATGATAAATCTATAAAACATTACTTTGAGTGTACAAATAATAATGATTTAACCTATGTAGATGTTACTAAATTTAAACCAATTTCTAATAAACCAATTTCAGATAGATTAGAAAATTTATCTAGTTTTAAACGTGAAGAAATAGTATTAACAAGCACAGATGGACAAATAGCAAAATTTAACTTTGTAGCTTCTGGAAATGTTAGGATTGTTTGGGTCATAAATATAGGAATTAAGAATCAATACCAAACTACTTTCCCAAATTTACCTGAATGGTTTTGTAAAAATGCGGAAACAACATGGTCAGTTTTGGGTAATGGAACTGGAGGAATCGGTATGGATACGGCTGAATTTTATCTTGACATTGAAAATAGGAGTATAAAAATTTTTCCACAACTTACAAATACTAATATTATTCATCAACTTACGGGACAATGCATAACCGTGGCAAGAATTTAATAAAAATTAGGAGGTAAAAATGCAAGTAATACACATATACAATAGAAGTAATTTAGAACTTATAGCTAAACCTATTACAACAAGTACAGAAGATTTTAAAAGTAATTCAGAACGGTTTTATCCGGACTGGAACAGTGAAACAATGGTGTTTTCTGAAATAGAATATCTAAACCCAAAAATAGAAAATGGAAAACTAAGAGAAATGACAAAAGATGAGTTGTACAAAGTTGGAAAATATAATCTCGCTAAAAACGAATTAATAGAGAATGGGAAAATAAAGAGTGTAGAATTGTCAGAATACGAATATATAGAGAATAACAAAATAAAACTTAACAGAGAGAAAAAAACAGAGAATATTTTAAAAGAACTGACAAATTTAAAAATCGAGTATTCTGAAAAGGAATTTATTTTTAAAGAAAAATATTTACAAAAAAATAGAGAATTGGATAAAAATAATCTGGGAAATATAGTTACAATGCTACTTGTAAGTAAATAGCAGCATTTTAAGGATTGGAAATTTAAGGATAAGGATGGAAATGATGTATATGTGGATTTAACTATACAGGAAATGTTACAAATGGCTGATATTATGCAAAAACAGACAACAAAAGCAATGAAAATAGAAAGTAGTCTGATTAAGAAAATAGAAACATTGAGTGATCAAGAGTTAAAGGGATTTCAGGTAAAAGAGGAATATGAAAATATGTGGAATAAGGCTGATTAGCCAGCCTTATTCAAATACTTTTCATACAGAAATTTATAACCTTTATTTTCAATAAAAGTCTTTGTAATGTTTGAAAATGTGAATACTATGACAAAAAACACACTAAAATGATAATAACTGTCAATTTCATGGATATATTTTCTGTATATATGATAAATAGGAACGTGCAGAATATATACAGAAAAACTTAAATTTCCGAGATAAACAAAAAATTTATTGGCTAGGATTTTATTTGTTATACCGTTGTCTAAATATAAGAATGCTATCAAAGGAACAAATGATAATGATATCAATGTTGAAAAATAAGGTACTATGTCATTATACTGAACAAATAATATTAAAAATAAAAAATATAAAACTGTAAAAGCAGAGTAACATTTTTTTCCATTTATATCTTTCAATTTATAAAATAGGAGCATTCCCATTACAAATGACGAAATGTGCATCAAAGGAAAATAATTAATAAGGTGATAAATATATGTATTTTCAGTGTATTCATTAAAAACTGAATAAGTATAATAAGTATACATGGTTATAAATACAGTAAATATTGTAAAATATTTTGAATATTTTTTTAAAAAAATTAAAAAATAAGGAAATATTAATATTAAAAAAGCTAATACAGAAAGATACCATGCGGAATAATTATAATTTTGATCTGTAGCTTTTCCAAAAATTAAACTTTGTATCATTAAAATACTGTATATCAATTTTTCTTTATATTTTAAAGAATAAATAAAAAGAAGTAGTAAAGAAAACATATACAAAGGATAGAATTTAAAAAATCTTGTCAGATAAAAGTGTTCAATATTAATTTCTTTATTTAAATAAGAATAGGAAAGCATAAATCCGGATAAAACAAAGAAAAAATAAACCCATATTGTACCATTTTGAAAAAGAATCGGTATTTTAGAATAAAAATCTGTATTTTTAGCAGTATGAAAAGTTAAAACACTAAATGCTCCTACAAATCTAAAAAATTCAAATTGATTATATTTTTTCATAAAAACTCCTTAAAATTTTTTATTATTATAGCATAAAAAAGGAAAGGGAACAAAAATGTTAAAAAAGAATATTTTATATATAAGTTTTCACAGACCGAGAAATTTAATAGGATATTTAATAGCAGGTTGGACTCTTGGAAAGTACAGTCATACCGAATTTATTTACAACGGGAATGTATATTTGGCTAATCCGGGAGGAATAAGAAAACAGCCTTTAAAAATTAAAAAAAATTATGATATTTTTAAACTACATGAACATATAGAAATTGAGGATATACTTGAATTTTTTGGGAAAAATGAAGGAAAAGGGTATGACTATCTTGCAATTTTAGGAAGTCAGTTTCTGTATTTTTTAGGATTGGAAGATAAAGAAAAATATTTCTGTAGTGAATTTTGCCTTGCAGCAATAGATTACGCATTACAGTATACATTAACATATAAAGGCAAAGGTCTTGAGAAAAGATATCACAAATTTAATCCTGAAAGGCTGTATAAATATTTAAAATTTATGGAACTTATAAAAGAAAAGGAGGTGATATAATGGCATTTGTATTAAGTAAAAAGAGTTTGGAAAGACTGGAAGGAGTACATCCTAAACTAAAAACAGTTATTACACTCGGGATAACTGACAGCCCATACGATTTTATGGTTGTACAGGGAGTAAGAACGGCAGCGTATCAGAATAGTTTGTATCAGCAAGGGAGAACAAAACCCGGAGCGAAAGTAACCAACTGTGACGGATATAAAATTAAGTCCAATCACCAAGTTAAGCGGGACGGTTACGGTCATGCTGTTGATTTTGCGATTTATGCTCCTGAATTACCCGGTAAAATTGATTGGAATACAGTAAGTAAGTATAAAGAAGTGGCAGAGCATTTAAAGTCTGTAGCAAAAGAAAACGGAGTAAAAATTGAATGGGGCGGAGATTGGAAAAGATTTAAAGATTATCCGCATATTGAGTTAAAATAAGATCTGAATATTTTAAAAATAAAAAATTTGAATTTAAAAAATAGAGTTTCAGATTATACTAAAAAATGATAAAAAAATAAAAGAGATAGAAAATATTTAAAATATTTTAAAAATAAAAAACAAAGGAATGATTTAATATGAATATGGCATTAAAAATAATATTATTAGGAAAGATTAAAGAATTTATAAGAAAAAGAATACTTGAAGAGGAAATAATAAAAGGATCCAAAAAGGGGCTTGAAAAATTAGAGGCCGTAATGGATAATTTTTGGGAAAACATCAGAAAATTTATTGAAAAATCTAAAAAAGTGGATAATAAATATATTCCGGACAGTATTGAATTTGCAACAGAAGAATTGATACTCTAAACAATAGAAGTAATTAAAAATGAAATAAATATAAAAAAATTTATTGAAGAAATATTGGGGGAAGAAAAAATAGAGATAGGTATTTAGGGAGGTTAGAATCTTGGGAGTTAGAGAGTTATTAATTTATATAGAAAATCACGGCATAAGCTTGATTTTTATGTCCGGAATAGGGATAGCGGCATGGAAATATGCTATCCCTTTCTTTAAAGAGTTGACCAGAATGCTTGTCGAGCTACGAAAATTTTTTGAAGATTTTAACAGAGATATTGTTTCGGGGAAGGGATTACAGCTTTTACTTATTTTGAAATGTCAGGAAATAAGATGGAGTATTGAAAAGAAATATATAGAATATATTTTAAAGAACAGCATTAAAAAAAACTGGGATAGTATTATTTCGGAGTTAAATGGATATACTACACAAAAGCTGATTAACTTTGATGAAGATCTTCACGATATTATTGATAAAATAGTTTTTAAAACAATAAGAACTATGTTCAAAGCGGCAATAGAAAGATCGAAGATGCATTTATATGATGTATTGATGGAACTGAAAAATGACGAAACAAATCATGAAAATGCTCAAAGAGCTGTAAAAATACATATGCAGAATTTTCAAAATGAATTGATACTTGAAATAAAAAGTTTATTTGATTAAAAGGTAGCTTATCAATATGATTAAAAAAAAATTTAAGTTAATTCAGGTTCTTTCTGTTTAGATAGGTGCTATTTCAGTATTTCTATTATTTGAAATAATCTGGTTATTTTTGATTACAGATAATTATGTCATAGTGAGAAAAATAAAGTAATAATTTGTCTGTATTGTTTTTATAAAATTACTAAAAATAATAATTTATAAATTGTAAAAATATGCTTTTTGAGTTTATAAATTATTTTTATTCAATAGAAATTTTTACATATATCTCTAATTTTTGAAAAATTACTTATATTTACTTATGTATAAAATTTCTTTAACTACTCATATTTAATTTACTGCTATTTTTTTTCATCTTATATTTTTGACTGAAAAGCTGAAGTATTTTTTACTTGAAAAGTTTTTAAAAATAAACATTAAATATTATGGATTACTTTGTAATTTATATTTTAGGAATAATAAAAAAAACTGTCTTATAAGTCAAAATCAACTTTTAAGTTACAACATATACTAAGTCGACACCGGATAAAAAAGTAAAAACTAAGTTTTTCTATCTGATATTTACACGGCTCAAATACTGTACAACTCGAATAAAAAGATTTCATGACAGTAACGGCACTAGTTAGTTATTAAAGTTTTTTATGACTTATAAGACAGTTATATTTTAATATAAAAATTTTTCTTTTACTGTGTTAGTGTCAGAAATATTAATTAAGAATATTTCTGAATGTTCAAAAAATTATTTTATCTGTATTTTTTATATTTGTATTTCTCATATGTTGTATTTTAGCGAATACTAATGATATTGTGATCCAATATAAAAACTATTTTTTATGAGAAACCTGTTTATAAACAAACAACAATGCAGGAAGAATTATATAACCTATTATCATTGCTGAAATTGCATACCAGTTAGCAACCATTTCTCCGACAGAATTTTTTATCGAGAATTGTGCAGGCCAGTTAAATTTTGCTAATAAAAATACTGTTAAAATTATTGAAATCACCGGAAAAATTACATCAGTTAAATAATTTTTCTTTGCATCTAACACTTTTTCTTTATTTTTTCCATAATAGAAAGAAATAACTCCTAATGGAACAATAATGAATTGTATAAATCTTGAAATAGAACTTATTATCATTATTCCCATCATATTATAGTTAAATGCCATAGGAATAATTATTGCTAATGCTGCAGTCAATAAAAATGCTCTTATAGGAAGTCCTTTTTCAGTTCTTTTATCGAAAAACTTAGGAACTTGATTTTCTCTCGCCATTGCTTCAAAAATTCTCGGAGTATGAAATGAAGCGGCTACATTTATTCCAAACATGGAAATTAGTGCTCCATATATTATAATGTTTGAAATAATTTTATTTTCAAATACTGAGGCCAGAATAACAACTTCTTTAGATGTAACCATAGCTACAGGATTTATAAACATTGAAACTAAAACTATTCCGAAGTATATTGCAGCAATAATTCCTATAGCCAAAGGTATAGCACGTGGAAGATTTTTTTCAGGATTTTCCATATCACTTGCTCCACTAGCAATACTTTCAAAACCTGTAAAAGCATAGAAAGCAGCTATAACGGCAGTAACAAAACCTGTAGTTGTCAAAGTCGGAATTAATTTTTCTCCTGCTTCGTTTGTTAACACATCCAATTCGGATATATGATTTTGTCCTGTTTTTATAAGAATAAAAATTCCTGCAATAATTGTAATACTTAGAGCAAGTAATTTTCCTATTGTAGAAAGATCACTTATAAATGTCAATGTTTTTGTACCTATTATGTTTATAATAAGAAGGATAGTCATTAAAATAAGAAAACCTATAGTTATATTTTGCAAGTTTTCACTATCAATACTAAAAATGGATAATGTTGTTTTTACTACTCCTGTAGCCATAACTCCCCATGCAAGACTTGCAGATACGAATCTTGTAATTCCTATATACAATCCGACATTCTCACCAAATGCAGCTTTAGAATAGGCATATCCGGCTCCATTCTTTACAACATATTTAGCTGCCGAAGAAAAAGTTATTGCCATTACAGAAGTAAATATTGCAGCACACAGGTATATCCAAGGAGCTAAAGTTCCTGTTGATTTTGCCACACTTCCCGGAGATAAAAATATTCCTGTTCCTATAATTGAGTTTATTGTTAATAATACTATTGACCAAAATTTCATTTTTTTATTTTCTTCCATCGTTTTTTTCCTTTCTTTCCTTTGCTTTGTCTATAAATACTGAAAATAATCTATTCATGTCATCATGAACTTTAAACAGCATTTCAGGATGCCATTGCACTCCCACAAGAAACGGATAGTTTTTACATTCAATGGCTTCTATTACTCCGTCCTTTGCTTGAGCAGTTATTTTATAATTTTCTGCTACTTTTTTTAAAGTTTGGTGATGAAAAGAGTTTACTCTTATTTCTTCAGTACCGAATATTTCATATAAATGGGAATTTTCTGATATTTTTACACTGTGAGTCTTTAGTTCGGGACTGTGCCCTTGAGAATGCTTATACACAGGAACAGAGTCGATATACGAAAGATCCTGATATAATGTACCGCCTTCATAAGTATTTATAATTTGTAACCCTCTACATATCCCCAAAATCGGGATACCTTTTTTCTTTGACTCGGATAAAAGCAAATAGTCAAACTTATCCCTTTCAGGGAATATTTCTCCGAGTCTTTGCTGAGGCTCTTCACCATAATTACATGGAGTAACATCATGTCCTCCTGATAAAATAAGAGCATCAATGTAGCTTATAAGTTGTTCTGTTATTTCTTTGTCCTCGTTGAAAGGGATAATTATCGGTAATCCTCCGTTTTTTATTACGGCATCCACATAATCTTTATTTACATAAGCTCTTTTGTATCCGGGAAACATGCCGCCCTGATCAGTTATTACACTTGAAGATATACCGATAATCGGTTTTTTTTCCATAATTAATCACTCCATAAAATTTATTGTATATTTAAGTTTATTATTTAAGAAAAAGGGTAAAAAATAACTGATAAAAGTTGTATTACTTTTAATTTATCGGATTTTTTACCCTGTAATGTATTTTTTATATTTTACATAATTTTGAAAAATACACCCGGTCCGATAGGCAATCCTGTAAGGTACCATAATATAAGCATTAATGTCCATCCTATCAGGAATGAAAGTGAATATGGGAGCATTATTGAAATCAAATTTCCGACACCCGCATCTTCATCATATTTATTCATATATGCAACAATCAGAGGAAAATAACTCATAAGAGGCATAATAATATTTGTTGAAGAATCCCCTATTCTGTATGCAAGTTGAGTCGCCTCAGGAGATATGCCGAGATTGTACATCATAGGAATAAATATTGGAGCCATTATAGCCCATTTTGCAGAAGCGGAAGCTATAAAAAGATTTATAAATGCACATAAAAATATGAAAGTAATAACAAGAGGTAATCCTGTGAATCCTATATTTTTTAGGAAAATAGCCCCTTTTACTGAAATTATAAATCCTAATTTTGAATGGTTAAAGTAACTTATAAACTGAGCTGCAAAAAATACTATTACAAGGAAAAGTGACATACTTTCCATGGATTTATTCATCCCTTTAACAATATCCTTACCATTTTTTATACTTTTTGTTATTTTTCCGTAAACTACACCCGGAATAAAGAAGAAAAACAGTATTGTAGGAACAATTCCACTATGCAAATATTGAGTTAATGTATAAGTGGAAGTTTTAGGGTCAAGTGTTTTCAAAATAGCATTTTTCGGGAAAATAAGAAATGCCATTACAATTATGAATAATAAAAGGGAAATCCCTGCCCAGAACAATCCTTTGTTTTCATTTTCCGTCAATTCGGAATATTCAAATTCATTTTTGTCATTTTTATATTTACCTAATTTAGGTTCTACAATTTTTTCTGTAACAAAAGTTCCTATTGCAGTCAATAAAACAGTTGAAACTGCAAGAAAGAACCAGTTAGATGTCGGACTCACGGAGTGCTCTATTCCTGAAGCTTTAAGTGCTTCATTAGTAAGTCCTGCAAGCTGGGCATCGATAGGACCTATTAACAGATTTGCTGAAAATCCGGCGGAAACTCCTGCAAATGCAGCTGCAATACCCGCAAAAGGGTGTCTTTTCAATCCCATGAATATAATTCCCCCTAAAGGAATTACTACAAGATATCCCGAATCAGCTGCAATATTTGAAATAATTCCTACAAATACAACTGCTGCCGTTATATATTTTCCCGGTACCGACATAACAATTTTCTTTAAAAAAGCATCAATCAATCCTGAATACTCGGCAACTCCAACACCGATTATTGCAACTAAAGCCACTCCCAGTGGAGCAAAGCCTGTGAAATTTTTAACCATTGAAGTTATCATATATACAAATCCCTCACGATTCATAAGAGAAACAGGAGTTACAGTTACATCTTTTCCGGCTTTTGCATCAAAATAAGAAACTGAAATACCCATTCTATGTACAATTTCTGAAGCGAAAATTACAATTACCGCTAAAATAACGAAAATAAATACAGAATGAGGAAGTTTATTTCCTATTTTTTCAATCAAGTTAAAAAAAGACGAAGAATTTTTTTCTTTTGTGTTTCTTAAATTACTTTCCATATTTTCCTCCATAATCAACTTTATTTTTTATAAATTTTTGAATATTATTCTATTATTTTTAATGCATCTTCAATATCATTTATTAAATCTTCATAATCTTCTATTCCTACGGATAACCTTACTAGTCCGGAAGTTATCCCCATTTTTAAACGTTCTTCTTCAGGAATACATGCATGAGACATTTTTACGGGATAAGAGAGTATAGATTCCACTCCTCCTAAGCTAACAGCAACAATAGGATATTTTATATGTTTAAAAAACTGTTTTACAGCTTCACAGCAGCCTAAATCAAAAGATAATACAGCTCCTCCGCTGGAAGATTGTTTTTTATTAATTTCATATCCCTCATGGGATTTGAGTCCGGGATAGTAAACTTTATGGACTTTTGGATGTTTTTCAAGACGCTCGGCTATTTTCAGTGCTGTTTCCGAACTTTTGTTCATTCTTATTTCCATTGTTTTCATTCCCCGCATAAGGAGCCAGCATTCTTCCACTCCCGGTAATGCACCTAAAATAATTTGCTGTTTTTTAAGTTCTTGATATATAGTTTCACTGTCAGTGACAATCATTCCCAGAACTACATCACTATGACCGTTCAAAAATTTTGTTGCACTGTGAATGACAATATCCACACCTAATGAAATAGGATTCTGATATTGAGGAGTCATAAAAGTATTATCTATTATTGTTATTATACCATGCTCTTTTGCAATATCTACAACAGCTTTTATGTCCGTAATTTTTAACAGAGGATTTGAAGGTGTTTCCAAATAAAAAGCTTTTGTATTTCTTTTTATAGCTTTTTTCCATTCGTTGATGTCAGTCTCATCAATAAATGTCACTTCAATTCCGAAACGGGGGAAAATTTCAGTAGCAAGTTGAAATGCTCCTCCATAGACATCTTTACACATTACAATGTGATCTCCCGTGGAAAATGACAGCAAAACAGCAGTTATTGCAGCCATTCCGGAAGAAAAAGACAATCCATATTTTCCTTTTTCAAGACTTGCAATAGCTTCTTCAAGAGCCTCTCTTGTGGGATTGCCAAATCTGGAATAAGTATATTTCTGGTCATTATCTATATCACTTTGATGAAATGTAGATGCCTGACATATGGATATAGAAGATGCTCCTGTAGACTTATCAATCATATTATATCCATGTAAAACTTTAGTTCCGAATTTCATAATTATCTCTCTTTCTTTTAGGATTATTTTATTATTTTTAGATTATTATTACTTCTTAATATATTATTTCATTTTTTACCTCCAATAATATTCAAACTTTTTCTTACTCTATATTTTAATATATTTTTTCATATAGTCAATAGTTTTTTATAATTTTTTTTTGCATTAATAATATTTTATTTTCAAAAGAGTCTAAAATGCTTGGTTTTTAAACTTAAAATTTTTTTCATAAGGAGCATTGTCCTTTCGTATGCTTTAGCTAAAACTATAAAAATTTTAAAAGCTAAGAAATAATCATTATGCTTGACAAATCAAAAAAATCAGTTTGTTCAGACAGCTGCTTTTTTGAACAGTATAAATTCATATGTTTTCAGAAAATTTTTGAATATCGGATGAAATTTAGAATAAAATTATAAAATAATTTTAAACAAAAATATAGAAAAATTATATTTGACAATATGAATATGGATGTTAAAAAATAAAAATCAAATCTTAATATTTAAATTATTTTCATAAAAAAAGACCGTTTCAATATATAAATACTTGAAAAGGTCTTTTTTTAAAATTATAATTTCTGCAATTTTATATTATTTTCCAAATTTTACTCTATTTATAAATTTTTCAAACAGAATTACCGAATTTTTATCTGTATGAATCATTGATTCAGGATGCCATTGAATTCCTACAATAAATCTGTTTTCTGAAATACTTTCCAGAGCTTCAATAGCTCCGTCTTTACTACGCGCAGTCACTTTAAAATTATCTGCCACTTTGTTTACAACTTGGTGATGAAAACTGTTTACAAGCCCTTCGTTTCCGAAAATTTCTCCAAGAAAACTTTCCTTTTTTACATCAATGGTGTGAGTGGGTCTATCCCATTTTGATAATTGAGAGTGTTTTATATAAAAATCACTATTATAAGAAAGATCTTGATACAGGCTTCCTCCAAAAGCGACATTTATTACTTGGTGTCCCCTACATATACCTAAAACGGGTTTTTTAAGTTCTACAGCCGTTTTTAAAAGAAGTATGTCGAAATTATCCCTATCTAAAAAAGTTTCGCCTATATTTTGCTTGGGCTCTTCTCCAAAAAGCTGAGGAAATACATCGTGTCCCCCTGATAGAATTAATCCGTCTACAACTTTCATCTGTTCTTTTGTAACTTCAGCATTTGTATTGAACGGTATAATAAAGGGGATTCCGCCCGCTTTTATTACAGATTCCACATAAGCATGATTTACATAGGCACGAGGATATCCTGCAAATACTCCGTCGGTTGTTGTTAAAATATTTCCGGATATTCCGATAATGGGTTTTCTCTCCATGATATACTCTCCTTGTATAAGTTTTAAAAATAATTATAGGTGTATTTAATCATAATTTTGCTTTATAGTCAAATATTGTTTATAAATATAGAAAATTATGATATAATTTATAAAATAAAAATTTAAAATAAAATAAGAGGAAAATATTATGAACAATAAAAAAATAACATATGATGAAATCAAGGAAAAACTGGATTTGAATGAAATAAGGGGAAGAATAGACAGAATTGACAGAGAACTTGTAAAGATGTTGGAAAATCGTCTTAAAATAGTAAAAGAAGTAGCAATATATAAAAAAATGAATAATATGAAAATATTTGACAGTAAAAGAGAAGAAGAGGTTATAGAAAAAAACTTAAAAAATATTTCTGATGAAAATATAAAATATTATATAAATATTCTGTTAAATAATATTATGAATGTAAGTAAGGAATATCAGAAGGCGGAAATTGAAAAAGATAATCAATAAATTTAATTTATAAGGAATAAAAAAATGAGACTCGACAGATTTTTGGCAAATTCAGGAGTAGGAACAAGAAAAGAAGTAAAGGAAATTTTGAAAAAAAGAAAAATAAAAGTAAACGGGAGTATAATAATTGACGGAAGTATTCATATTGATGAAAATGGAGATGTTGTAGAAAGTAATGAAAAACGGATACTTTACAAACCTTTTGTTTATATAATGATGAATAAACCTGACGGAGTAATTTCAGCAACTGAAGATAAAGAGCATAAGACAGTGACGAAACTTCTGGAAGATAAATACAGAACTTACAGTTTATTTCCTGTAGGCAGATTGGATATTGATACTGAGGGATTGCTTATCCTTACCAATGACGGAATATTGGCTCATAATCTCCTGTCCCCTGTTAAACATGTTGAGAAAAAATATTATGTAGAATTGAAAAAACCTGTATCTTCTCTTGAAATAGAAAAACTGGAAAATGGTATAGAACTGGAAAATGGAACGATAACAAAAAGTGCAAAAGTGGAGGTAGTAAAAAACGGAGATACTGTACATGGAGACTTTACACGAGAGAAATTTCCGAATAAAGTATATATTACAATTACAGAAGGGAAATATCATCAAGTCAAGAGAATGTTCAAGGCGATAAATAATAAAGTCCTCTATCTTAAAAGAGTGAAAATGGGAAAATTGGAACTGGATAAAACATTGAAAATAGGGGAATACAGAGAGTTAACGGAAAAAGAAATTGAAATTTTAAAAAAACAGTAGAATAAATAACTAAAAATAAAATGGGAGATTTTAAAAATTTAGAAACGGAAGGAGAAGTATGGAAAAATTCGGACTTTTAGGTGAAAAATTGGGACATAGCTTTTCAAAGGAAATACATAAAATATTCTTTAAAATTACGGGGAAAAATGCCAAATATGATTTAATTGAAAAAAAATATAATGAAATAGAGGAATTGCTGGATAAAGTAAGAGAGGGTGAATATAAAGGGATAAATATAACAATTCCTTATAAAATTGAAATAATGCAGTATTTAGATGAAATTTCTCCCGAAGCCAAAAAAATAGGAGCTGTAAATACTGTAACAGTAAAAAATAATAAACTTACAGGAGAAAATACCGATTATTTTGGTTTTGCCAAAACATTAGAGAAAAACCGGATAGAAGTTAAAGACAAAAAAATCTTGATTTTAGGAACAGGTGGAGCGGCAAAGTCAGTATACAGTTTATTATCGGATAGAGAAGCTGAACACATATATGTTGCAACAATTTTGGAAAATGATATATTTAAAATAAGGAAATATGACAGACTCCTTAATTATTCAGAAATAAGAAATATAAGAAGTGTGGATCTTGTAGTGAACTGCACTCCTGTAGGAATGTATCCGACAATTAATATGTCTCCTCTTGAGGGGGATAATCTCATCGGAACGGAATATCTTATAGATCTTATATATAATCCTGAAGAAACGGTATTAATGAAAAAATACAAAGAAAAAGGCGTTAAAAGTGCAAATGGTCTTATGATGCTTGTTTCACAGGCAATAAAATCTCAGGAAATATGGAATAATGAAACTTATGATGAAAAAATTTCGGAAGAAATTTATGATAGACTTGCAAAAAAATTATATAAATAAGAGACGGAAAGGAAATATAATGACAAAGAAAATAATAATGGCAATATTTGCAATATTAATTTCAAATATAGGGCTTGCAATTACAAATGAAGAAATTATTTCACAAGGTGCAGCTATCCAGAAAGCGATTTTTGATAAGCATTTTAACAAGACACCGAGCGGAACTTCAAGAAAAGACTCAAATTTACTTAATTCAGTTTTTCCTGAAATAATAACAAATTTGGATAAAATAAACAGAAATATTTATGACAGGGAATTTAACAAGCTGGCTTCTGCAAAGGAAAACAGTAGAAAATCTCTATTTAGGAAAATGTATGTTCAGTTTAATGAATACATAGTTGAAAATTCAAAATTTTCGAGAAGTATTTTTTCAAATTTTCTACAGGAAAAGGATGATTTACAGGCATATCTGTATACAAATATTTATCTGTCCATTGAAGCGTTTAATCTGAATATGAATACTTATCTTGAAGGGCAGAAAAATTCTGAAACAATAGAACCGAATATAAAAACTGTAATTGATTATCTTTATTATAACGGAGATGAGAAATCAAAAGAAGATTATCAGAAAATGTCAAACGGAGAAATAGCTGAAATTGTTGATAAAGAATATATAAAATTATACGAAGCTCTGGAAAAAAGAATTTCTGAAGGAAATCATGTAGAAAAGAAAATGGGAAACAATGCCAGAACAAGTCTGAAAAAAATGGAAAAATTTTACAGACAGTATGATAAAAGCTTTGAAGAATATATAGACGGATCAGGATTGAAAAAAGAAGATAAGGAAAAAATAAAGAAATTAGTAAAATTTGAAAACATAGCAAGTTTAAAATTTATGACAAAGTCATTGGAAAAATTGGAGGGAGAAGAAAGTGGTCAATAGCGAAATATATGATGAAATGGATGATTTTTGTGCGGAAGTACTTAGTCCTGAAGGACTTTTAAAATATATGGGCATAAAAAAGGAATATTTTCTTGAGCCTGAAAAAACAACGAAAGAATATTTTGGAAATAGTAAATATAAAGAAGAAATAAAAACATTTGGAGACTTCTTTTATTACTATTTGGCAGAAAATGAAAATTGTTATTTATATACTTTTCTGGAAAAAGGGTTTACAAAAAGTATGAAAAAGCTTTTAGAAAGCCATAATATTGATCATAAAACACTGGACATAGACTGGCTCGGTATGGAAACAAAAGAAAAAAAGTATAAAGAATCTTTATTTGATATATTATATGCAATGATAAATTATGAACTTAAAAAATATGGACTTACAATGTTCGGACTTAATATAGGCTTTAATTCCGCCCTTTATTTTATCGTATCAGAAGATGCTTACAAAAGGATAAATAAAGATGCTGAATTATATACAATATTTGACGCCGAATATCTTGAAACAATATACAATGAAATATTTGAAGTAAAAAGAGATTTAGGAGTAAAAGACCTTCAAGTAGGAGATTTTATAGAAAAAGACGGAAAAGAATATCATTCACTATTTCTTAAAAATAATGTGGTCATAAAAAACATAGATGAAGATAATGAGAATGAAGTAGTACTGATACTCTAAATTTTAAAGAATGTAGTTTAGAAAAACGGAAAATAAAAAAAGTAGGAGAAAAAGTAAAATAATGTTTAATTTTGAAAGTGGAGATATAAATATGATGTTAAGCCTTTTAAATATGAAATTAAGAGATGAATTTTCAGATTTGGATAAGCTTATAGGTTATTATTCATTAAATAAAGAAATTATATTGAAGAGAATGGAAAAAGAAGGATACTTTTATAACGAGGAAGTAAATCAGTTTAGAAAAATTTAACTTATTTTTTTGAAGGGAACTAAATGAAAAATATCGTATTAATAGGGATGCCTGCAAGTGGAAAAAGCACTATAGGAAAAATGCTGTCAAAAAAAATAAAATATGAACATTACGACATTGACAGGTATCTCGAAATGAAAGAAAATAAAAAAATCAGTACCATTTTTTCTGAGGAGGGGGAAAAGTATTTCCGTGATTTGGAAACAAAGTACATAAAAGAATTATCCGAAAGAAAAGGAATAATAATATCTACCGGAGGTGGAGCAGTCAAGAGAGCAGAAAATATGGAAGAACTGAAAAAAAACGGTATAATAATTTTTTTAAGTAGGAAAATCGAAGATATTGCAAAGGAAAACCATAAATATAGACCCCTTTTACAAAATATAGAAAATATCAATAAGTTATACAAGGAAAGAATAGAACTGTATAATATGTACGCTGACATTACAATTGAAAATAATAAAACACTTTATAAAATTACTGACAGAATAACAGAAATTCTTAAAAGAAAAAATATTATATAAAGGAGTTTCAATGGTAGAAAAAATAACGGTAATAAACGGTCCTAATCTGAATTTTCTGGGAATAAGAGAATTAGGGATTTATGGAAATGAAACTTATAAAGATTTATGTGAATATATAAAAAATTATTGTGAAAAAAAAAATATAGAAGTACAAATTTTCCAGTCAAATTCTGAAGGAGAAATAATAAATTTTCTTCAGAATGCTTATTATGAAAATGTAAAAGGGATTGTAATAAATCCGGGTGCATACACTCATTACAGTTATGCAATTTTTGATGCTATAAAATCGATAATCCTTCCTACAGTTGAAGTACATTTAAGTAACATACATGAACGTGAGGATTTTAGGAAAGTGTCCGTTACTGCACCTGCATGCGTAAAACAGATATACGGGAAAGGAAAAGACGGTTATATTGAAGCAATAGACTTCCTGACAGAAAACAAATATTGAAAATACAGTAATGAAAGTAGGTTATAATATGGAATTTAAGGATAGCAAAAGTGTAGACATATGTCGGATTGCTTTGAAAATGGCTATTTCTTCAAGAGAGGAAGAAAAACAGTTTATAAAAGAATACAGAGCAGAAAAAATAAAAGTGGCAGCTGTAGATGTGGGAGGAGGAATGCCCAACTCAAGGTTTAAATTTATTGAAAGTGCATTAATGGCAGCTAAAAGAAACAATATTATACAGGATAAACATATTCATGATGGAGCTGTTATAGGAGCTGTGAGAGAAGCAATGAGCCAGATAGAAACTAATATAAATGGGTTAAGTGTAGGAGGTAAAATCGGTCTGGCAAGACATGGAGAACATTTGGGAGTAGCGATATTTCTAAGTGTCGGAATACTTCATTTTAACGAAGTGATAACATCGGTAGCTCACAGGTCGATAGCTGTGCTACCTGAAGAAAGAGATTTTATTGAGTAAGGAGAAGCGATGAGTAAAAAACTTTTTGAAAAATTGGATTTATTTGTATTTGATATGGATGGGCTGCTTTTCGATACGGAAACAATATACGTAAATTATGGGAAAAAGCTTGCTGAAAGTAAAGGATATATTATAAATGACAGTATTGTTGAAAAGACTACAGGAATGACTAATGAAGCTACAAAAGCTGTGTATCTTGAAGAATTTGGAAAAGATTTTCCTTATGATGAACTAAGTTCGGAAATTTACAAATACATTATAGAACAAGGGAAAAAATGTAAAGTCCCTCTTATGAAAGGTGTTGAGGAATTTCTTGCATATTTATACAGTAACGGGAAGAAGATGGTGCTTGCTACTTCAGCCGATAGACTGATGGCAGATACACTTATAGAAAATAAAGGGTTAAAAAAATATTTCAGTTTTATTGTGACATCAAATGATGTGAAAAAAGGAAAACCTGACCCTGAAGTATTTCTGACTGTAGCTCAAAAAGCGGGAGTTTCTCCTGAAAAAGCAGTGGTTTTTGAAGATTCTTTGAACGGGATCAAAGCTGCACATTCAGCAGGAATGTTTGCTGTTATGATTCCTGATAAAATACAGCCTACGGAAGAAATAACGAAAATGTTACATTGTAAGCTGGACAGTCTTTTAAAGGCAATAGAATATTTTGAAAAAGAAGTATAATAAATTTATTTTACATTCAGGAAAATATGGAGGATAAAATGTCAAATAATGTATTTAGAATACTTTCTCTTGACGGTGGAGGCGCCAGAGGTTTATTTATTGCAAGTACATTAAGAAAAATAGAAGAAAAATATGAGATAAAATTTCACGAATACTTTGATTTAATAGTAGGTACAAGTACAGGATCGATAATTGCTTCAGCTCTTGCTTTGGGAGTGAATATAAAAATAATTGAAAAAATGTACATAGAAGAAATGGAAAAAATATTTAAGAAAGATATTCTGAAAAATGGAATTATTCAAAGTAAATATGATAATAAATATTTAAGAGAACTCCTCGAAACAGCTTTTAAAAATAAAACTTTTGAAAATGCTGAAACCGAATTGATGATAACTACTACAAATATTGTAAACGGAGAAGCGGTAATACTGACAAACAGAAATTGTTATGATATAAAATTGATAGATGCAATATTGTCTTCATGTGCCGCACCGATATTTTTCGATCCGCTGAAAATAGATGAAGAAAGGATATTTGCAGACGGAGGATTATGGGCAAACAATCCTTCTCTTACTGCTATTTCTGAAGTTTTGTCAGATACGGAACACAAAAAGGAACTGAAGGATATAAAAATACTGTCAATAGGAACCGGAGAAGAGAGAATGATAAATAAATTTGATGCTAAACAATGGGGTTGGGGAATTGCCAATTGGGCAAATCCTTTAATAAAAATTATTTTTCAGTTAGGGTCAAAAAGTGTCCATAATGTGGTAAATAAATTATTATCGGAAGAAAACTACATACGGCTTGATTATGAAACAAACAGTATTCTTGAAATTGATGTGGCGGATAAAGATACAGATGAAAAAGCTAAAAATACAATAGAAGAAAATAAAGAAAAATTGGGGAAATTTTTTAGTGATAAAGAAAGAAATAAGGAAATTGTAAAAAAACAGAATTTTTTTCATAAAATTTTCAAAAAGAAAAAAAAGAAATAAAATTATTTTTAGTAAAGGTGTTTTCTTTTTTTAAAAGTGAGGTATACTTATAATGTAGAGACTAAATGGGAGGTAATTTTATGGAAATTTTAGCAATGATTTTAGCAGGAGGGAGAGGTTCAAGACTGGATATTTTGTCTGAAAAAAGAGTTAAGCCGAGTGTTCCTTTTGCTGGAAAATTCAGAATTATTGATTTTGCATTAAGTAACTGTTCAAATTCCGGAATTTATGATGTCGCATTATTGACACAATACTTGCCCCTTTCTTTAAATGAACATATAGG
This sequence comes from Leptotrichia sp. OH3620_COT-345, assembly GCF_003932895.1. Classification (NCBI taxonomy): domain Bacteria; kingdom Fusobacteriati; phylum Fusobacteriota; class Fusobacteriia; order Fusobacteriales; family Leptotrichiaceae; genus Leptotrichia; species Leptotrichia sp. OH3620_COT-345. Next base: position 39,233 of record NZ_RQYW01000013.1, read on the forward strand.
CTCAGGAAAGCCGTGGGATTTTGACAGAAGAGATTCAAGTATTACGATGTTGCAGCCTCATGAAAAACCGGGGGGGAATGCTTGGTATCTGGGGACTGCCGATGCCATAAGACAGAATGTCGAATTTATAAAAGGTAAAAATCCGAAATATGTACTTATTTTATCGGGTGATCATATTTATAAAATGAACTATAATTGGATGCTGGAAGACCATAAAAGAAGCAATGCGGAACTTACAATTGCAGTTCAGGAAGTGCCGTTGGAAGAAGCGGGAAGATTTGGAATATTTGAAGTTGATGAAAGTAAAAAAATATTAAATTTTGAGGAAAAACCGAAAGATCCTAAGAGTAATCTGGCTTCAATGGGTATATATATATTTAATACCGATGTATTGCTCGAATATCTTAAAAAGCTTGAAAATGAAGATTTGGATTTCGGAAAACATGTTATTCCGTCAATGATAGAAGAAGAAAGAAAAGTTTTTGTTCACACATACGATAGTTACTGGATGGATGTAGGAACTTATGATTCCTATTTGGATGCAAATCTTGATTTAATAAAAAAATCTGAAGAAGTAGGAATAAACCTTTATGATCAGGAATGGAAAATCTATACGAGAAGTGAAGATCTGGCTCCTGTCAGAATAGGAGTTACAGGAAGTGTACTGAATTCTCTTATATGTGATGGTTGTAAAATAGAAGGAAGAGTGGAAAATTCAGTACTTGGGCCGGGGGTTACAATAAGAAAGGGAAGTACAATAAAAAATAGTATAATTTTTTCAGGGAGCTATATTGATGAAAATACTCATTTAGATACGATAATACTTGATAAAAGGGTATATGTAGGTAAAAATTCCCTTTTAGGTCATGGAGATGACTATACTCCGAATAAAGCAAAACCTGATTTACTAACAAAAGGAATAAGTGTTATAGGAAAACGTGCCCATCTTCCTGATGGCTCGGTTATCGGAAGAAATGTAAGAATTTTCGGTGGTGTTACGTTAAATGATATTAATAAAATTGTCAATAGTGGAGAGACACTGGAAAAATAGGAGGAAACCATTTTGAAAATAGTATATTTGGCATCAGAGGTATTTCCGTTTTTTAAAACAGGAGGTCTGGCGGATGTAATGTATGCTTTGCCTAAGAAAATACAGGAATTGGGACATGAGGTTTCAGTAATAATGCCGAAGTATGATAAAATACCTTTAAAATATCTTGAAAAACTTGAATGGGTGGCAAGATTGGAAAGCCACGGAGATATATTTAATTTAGTGAAATATCCCGATAGTAAAATAAATTTTTATTTTATTGAAAATCAAGCATTGTATGAAAGAGGACGTGTTTACGGTGATAGTGATGAAGATGTTCAATATGCGATGTTTTCGGAGCTGGCACTTAGATTTTTAAAGGAAATAGATTTGCAGCCTGATATTTTACATTGTAATGATTGGCAGACGGGGCCCGTGCCGTATTTTTTAAATGTGAGATATAATAATGACCCTTTTTACTGGGATATGAGAACAGTCTATACTATACATAATTTAATGTATCAAGGGAGATTTTCAAAATATTCTTTTGAAAGAATGGGTTACTTTATTGAAGGTCAGGATTTGAATTTTATGGAAATAGGTATAGCATTTTCAGATATCACAAATACTGTCAGCCCTACTTATGCTGAAGAAATAAAATATCCATATTTTAGTGAAGGATTGGAAAAAATAACAAATAATAAACAAATTCACGGTGTATTAAACGGTATTGATACGGATTATTTTAATCCCGAAACTAATGAAGATATTATTCATTTCAGTAAAAATGCCTTGAAAAAGAAAAAAGAAAACAAATATTTATTACAGGAAAAACTCGGTCTTCCAAAGTCTGATAATATGCTCATATCAATGGTAACAAGACTTGTAGAAGGAAAAGGACTTGACTTGGTCTCTCTTGTACTGGAGAATCTTTTACGGTATGATGCGGTTCAGATAGTAATCCTAGGAAGCGGAGATAAATTTTATGAAGATTATTACAATTATCTGACTGAAAAATATCCTGACAAGTTTAAAGTGTATTTAGGGTATAATCCTAATCTTGCAAATGAAATATATGCGGGAAGTGATGCTTTTCTAATGCCGTCAAGATATGAACCTTGCGGTTTAAGTCAGATGATAGCAATGAGATTCGGTACAATACCTATTGTAAGAGAAACAGGAGGGCTTAAAGATACTGTGCAGCCTTATAACATATATAGTGATGAAGGCAACGGATTTTCCTTTACAAACTTTAATGCCGATGATATGCTTTTTACAATAAAAGTAGCTGAAGGTATATATTATGATAAACCTGAAATATGGGAAAAACTTGTAAAAAGAAATATGGATTTGGATTTTTCATGGGATAAATCTGCAAAAGAATATTTGGAATTGTATAAATTAGTAAAAAGTTGGTAAAATAATAAGATAAAAAGACACTTGAAATTTCAAGTGTCTTTTTATGTGGATTTTATTGAGGCTCTCTGTCAAGAGTGGGGGTGAAAAAAGTTTGGTAATATTAAGAAATTCTAAGTTGTATCAACTTTTTAAGGTTATCAAACTTTTTTATCTCATAAGATATTCTTTTTATTACTTTTATTTTTATACATATGCATTATTTATATTTATTCATAAATACCACAGTTACAAAAAGAGTATTTACAAATTTAAAAAAAAATAGTATACTTAGTATATTATATAGGAGGTATATAAATGTATTCTATAAAAGATCTAATTTCCTTTAAGTTAAAAAAACTTCACAGGAAAGTAATAAAAACATCGACGGAGGAGCTTCAAAAGTTAAACTTGACATATGGAAACTACATGGCAATGTGTTGTATTTATGAAAATCCGGGAATTACTCAAGTAAAACTATCGGAAATCAGCCAAAAAGATAAAAATGTTGTAAGTAGGATAATTGATAATCTTCAGGAAAAAGAGTATGTAAAACGTGAACCGGATAAAAATGACAGAAGAGTATACATGCTTTATTTAACCGAAGAAGGAAAAAAGATTATAAAAAAGTATTGGGATACTATTTTAAAAGAAGAGAAAAAAATTCTGGAGAAATTGTCAGAAGAAGAGCAGAATATATTTTTTGAAATATTAAATAAATTATTAAAATAGAGGAGAAAAAAGTGGAAAAAATTTATAAAGAGGAAAATCCTTTAGGATGTAAGCCGGTTACTCAATTACTTAGAACTTTAGCAATTCCGGCAGTAGTAGCAAATTTGGTCAACGCATTATATAATATTGTAGACCAGATATTTATAGGGCAGGGAGTGGGATATTTAGGAAATGCGGCTACGAATATAGCTTTTCCTATTGTTACAATATGTCTGGCAATAGGTTTGATGATAGGGATAGGTTCAGCTTCCAATTTTAATCTTGAACTCGGTAGAGGAAATCCCGATAAGGCAAAATATACTGCAGGAACTGCAGCAGGCTCTCTTATGATTATAGGAATTTTATTTTGCATATTTATACTGACATTTTTAAAGCCTATGATGATTTCGTTCGGAGCGACTGAAAAAATTCTTGATTATGCCATGAAATACACCGGAATTACTTCGTTTGGAGTACCTTTTCTTATTTTTTCCATAGGAATGAATCCTCTTGTGAGAGCTGATAGAAGTCCTAAATATTCCATGATTGCTATTATTGCAGGTGCTGTTTTAAATACTGTTTTGGATCCGATATTTATGTTTGTGTTTAATATGGGAATAGCAGGAGCTGCGTGGGCTACAGTATTAAGTCAAATTGTTTCGGCAATTTTGCTTTTTTTGTATTTTCCGAGATTTAAGTCCATAAAACTTGAGCTAAAAGATCTTATTCCTCGTTTTAATATAATAAGGACTATAATATCTTTAGGCATTTCTTCTTTCATATTTCAATTTTCAACAATGCTTGTACAGATAACAACAAATAATTTGTTGAAAATATATGGAAGTCAATCTATATATGGAAGTGATATTCCGATTGCAGTTGCAGGGATAGTTGCCAAAATAAATATAATTTTCATAGCTGCTGTAATAGGAATTGTACAGGGGGCACAACCCATATTCGGATATAATTATGGAGCTAAAAATTATAAAAGGGTAAGAGAAACAATGAGGACACTTCTTACAGTTATAGTTATAATGTCTTTCATAATATTTATTATTTTTCAGAGTTTTCCTGTTCAGATAATCTCATTATTCGGTTCAGGAAGTAAATTGTATTTTAAGTTCGGCATAAAATATATGAGAGTATTTCTTTTATTTATATTTATTAACGGAGTACAAATTTCAGCCGGAACGTTTTTTCCTGCAATAGGGAAACCTGCAAAAGGAGTTATAATATCTTTTACTAAACAAATAGCAATTTTATTACCTTTGTTATTTCTGTTACCGCGCTTTATAGGAGTGGAAGGTATAATTTATGCAACTCCTATTACAGATTTTATTTCATTTATTATTGCAGTATTTTTCCTTATAAATGAATTTAAAAATATGCCGAAAAATTAGGCTGATTGAAAATAAAAATGACATGGAATAGTAAGAAATAAAATAAAGAAAAAGGACTGTTTAACAAAACTGAAAATTTTATATTCTGTTATAAATAAATATCATATTTTGTTATTTATAAAGGTTTTTAAACGATCCTTTATAATTAAGACGGATAATATTTATAACAAAGCACTATTTTCAGTTTACATACAGTCCTTTTTCAATATATAAAATATAAAAAGGATTATTATTTTACTAACAAGAGATTTTCTTGCTCTTTCATCATTTTAAAAGCTTCCTTCCCATTTTTCAGAGCAAGTTCTGTAGCAAATTTTTCAGCTTCTTTTGCTGACATTTTAGATATTTTTTTATCCAGTTCAGCTTGTTCGGAAATTTTTCTATCTTCATAATTTTTAATTTTATTTAAAAACTTATTTTGTATTTCAGCAGAAGATTTATCAAGTCTGTCATTTACGTTATCTGCTACCCAGTAAAAAGAATTTTCATTATATTTTGTACTTGTGTCATGGTATGAAGTGTCGGTAGCATTTATATTTCCATAATAAGGGACATAAGGAGAAAATTTAGGTGCTGCCATGGAAAGCCACATAATTCCTCCTACTTTATCGGATAAATTCTTTTTTATTTGGAAAATGTGAGATTCCATAGTATTTATATTTCCTATCGGATATTTATATCCTTCTTTTCCTTTGTCTTCTTTAGATAATTCAGCTTTAAAGCCCATATTTTCAAAACGATTTCTGAATGTTCTCATAACATCTTGAAGTGATATTTTTTTGTTTGTTGACTGGAAAAAATCATATCTTTCATCAGTATAAGTAATTTTTGCTTCAGGATTTAGTGACAATATTCCTGAATAAGTACGTGAACGGTTTCTGTCATCAAATTCAGGGGCATAAGATTTTGCCAAATGAATTTTTCCATTTTCAGAAACATATGTTCCTGCTTTTTTCGCGATAGTTTCAATATTTTCTGATGCTATTACATTTTTCTTATCTTTTAAATCTACAGTACCTAAGTAAAATGTATTAGGGAAAACGGAAAATTTGTCATCAGGATATTTTATTGCGACAAATTGGTGTCCTGAATAAATTTCTATATACCATACTTCATTTTTATCTGCAATTACAAGAGTATTTCCTTCTGCAGCACCTTTTGTTTTAATAATATTACCCAAGTGCATAACTCCTTCTCTCGCAGTTTTTACATAAGGAAGGACGACAGAAGTCAATGCGGATTCTGCAAGTCCGTCTTTTACATAAGGGTCAATTTCCTGTATTTTTTTATTTGCCTTTGCTGAAACGGTAGCATCTACGATAACACCATATTCATTAAATCCTGCTTCATCAAATACTCCTTCTTTTGGAGTAACATCAGGAATGGCTGTATATTTAAAACTTTCAGAAGGAAGGATATAAGTAAATCCGTTTGTCTCATCTTTAAATACATCACCCGGTTTGTTTTTCTTTCTGTTATGAACAACAAAAGTTTTATTATGATCAGGTTCCAAATCTTCATTTCTACCAAAAATAAAACTTCCGTCAGTTGTAAGTTTTTTACCTACTATAATTGCAGTACATGCAAAAATGTAATTTGTGATTTGAGTCATTAAAGTAAGTACTGTAAGAAACAGAAACATTTTTTTTCTTTTCATTTTTTGTTCTCCTCTCTTAAAATAAATTATTTCACTAAAAGTATAATTTGAAAAAAATATTAGTCGGGAAATTTTTCCCATATTTTTTTGTATATTTAATATATTTAAAAATTAATAGATTTTTAATATTTTTTTCTTATTTGAAAAAATGGGATAAATATAGTAAAATAATAATGAATTTATTTGATAGATGGAAAATAAAAAATAAGAACCGGAGAGGATTTTTATGTTTAAATATAAAGTTGATATATTAATTTCAAAGGAAGAGATAGCAAAAAAAGTAAAAGATTTGGCATGTGAAATAGATAATGATTTTCAAGGAAAGGAAGTCCTTTTGATAGGTCTGCTGAGAGGTTCACTAATATTTTTAAGTGATCTTGTAAGAGAACTTCAGACAGAAGCAACTCTTGATTTTATGGTTGTATCAAGTTATGGAAACAGTATGGAAAGTTCAAGAGATGTAAGAATAATAAAAGATTTAGAAGAAGATATAAAAGAAAGAAATGTGATTATAGTTGAAGATATAATTGATACAGGAAATACCTTGAAAAAAGTCTATGAAATGCTCATGACAAGAGAGCCTGAAACTATAAAAATATGTACTTTACTTGATAAGCCTGAAAGACGGGAAGTAGAGATAAATGTTGATTATGTCGGATTTCAGATACCGGATGAATTTGTTGTGGGATACGGAATAGATTTTGCTCAAAAACATAGAACATTACCTTACATAGGTATTGTAAAAAAAGAGGAGGAGTAATAAATGAAAAACAATACTTTTGTAATTGTGGGAACCCAGTGGGGAGATGAAGGTAAAGGAAAGATAATAGATGTTCTTTCTCCAAAAGCGGATTATGTCGTGAGATTTCAGGGAGGAAATAATGCAGGACATACTGTTGTAGTAAATGATGAAAAATTTATTTTACATTTACTTCCTTCAGGAATAATAAATTCGGAAGGAAAATGCGTGATAGGAGCAGGAGTTGTAGTTGATATAGAAGTTCTTCTGAACGAAATAGAAAAGCTTGAGAATAGGGGGAAAAAGCTTGATAATCTTTATATAGATGAAAGAGCTCATATAATAATGCCCTATCATATTGAAATAGATAAAGCCAAAGAAGAGGCAATGGGTGAAAATAAAATAGGAACGACGCAAAGGGGAATAGGTCCATGCTATATTGATAAAATAGCAAGAAATGGAATAAGAATTGGAGATTTACTCGATTCTGAAAGATTTAGAGATAAACTTAAATGGAATTTAAAAGAAAAAAATGATATACTTATAAGATATGGTAAAGGAACATTTGATTTTGAAAAACTATATGAAAAGTTTATGAAACTTTCTGAAAAAATAAAACATAGAATAATAGATGGGGTTGTAGAAATAAATGAAGCCATAGAAAAAGGAAAAACAGTACTGTTTGAGGGAGCACAGGCACTTATGCTTGATATTGATTACGGAACATACCCTTATGTTACATCATCCTCACCTACTTCAGGAGGTGTAACTGTGGGAACAGGTGTTTCTCCCAGAAAAATTGACAGAATACTAGGAGTTATGAAAGCATATACGACAAGAGTCGGGGAAGGTCCGTTTCCCACAGAACTTGATGATGAAGTGGGAGAAAAATTAAGAGAAAAAGGGAATGAATTCGGAGCTACAACAGGTAGACCGAGAAGATGCGGATGGCTCGATCTTGTAATAGGAAGATATGCGGTACTTATAGACGGATTGACTGATATAGTTTTAACAAAACTTGATGTTCTTACAGGATTTGATAAGATAAAGGTTGCTGTAGGATATGAAATAGACGGTAAAATTTATAAATCATATCCCGGAAATTTAAGAAAATCAAAAAATCTGAAAATAATATATGAAGAGTTTGACGGATGGAAAGAAGATATAGCTCAAATAAAAAAATATGAAGAGCTTCCTGAAAATTGTAAAAGATATGTAGAATATATAGAAAAAAAACTTAACTGCAATATTTCAATGATTTCTGTAGGGCCTGAAAGAAGTCAGAATATTTATAGGTATGATTTGGGAGAGTTTGTTTTATAAAAAAAGTTAAATTAAAAAATAATTCAATTCAAATTTTATATGAAATCAAAAATGCCTATTTGCTGTATTGGTTTTTTATGAAGATTTTATACTCCTACTAGACTGCAAATTTTTTAGCTCTTAAAAATACTTGTTATGTTTGAAAAAAAGCTATCCAACATTGTAAATTTAGTATTTCTTGAACAGTATAATTTCACATTTTTTCGGAAAATTTTGAATGTCAGAGAAAATATTGAAATAAAATTAAGAATATGATTTAAACTGTAGTTGTAATAGAAATATATAATCAAAATAGAAGCAAAATTCAACATTCAAATTATTCAATTAAAAAATATGGGAACAGGCTTAAAGAAAAATCAATGTTTGAGTGGAACAAGTTTGTGATTTTTTAGTGAATGAAGTATTTTCGAGTATTAAATAATTTGAGTTGGAAACTTTTTTATAAAAAAACTGGATAAATCCTTAATCTTGAAATTCAAAGTAAAAATAAAATAAATTTAAGAGGGAGTGAGTTGTTTGGAAAAATATTCAAATCCTTTAGCAGAAAGATATTCCAGTAAGGAAATGTTGTACAATTTTTCTCCTGAAAATAAATTCAGAATATGGAGAAAGCTCTGGATTATACTTGCTGAAGCCGAGAAAGAGCTTGGCCTTGATTTTATTACTGAGGAACAAATTGAAGAGCTGAAAAAATTTAAAGATGATGTTGATTTTGAAATGGCGGCACAATTTGAAAAAAAATTAAGACACGATGTAATGTCTCATGTGCATACTTATGGGGAACAGGCAAAAAATGCCAGAAAAATAATTCACTTAGGAGCAACAAGTGCTTATGTGGGAGATAATACAGATTTAATTCAGATAAAAGAAGGTCTTTTAATTATAAGAAAAAGATTGCTTGCATTAATTCAAAAAATGAAAGAATTTGCATTGAAATATAAATCTCTTCCGACTTTAGGATTCACCCATTTTCAACCGGCGCAGTTAACAACAGTAGGGAAGAGGGCAACTTTATGGTTGCATTCCCTTTTAATGGATTTTGAAGAACTTGAATTTAGGATTGAAATGTTGCGTTACAGAGGTGTAAAAGGAACAACAGGAACTCAGGCAAGTTTTAAAGAACTTTTTGATGGAAATTTTAAAAAAGTCAAAAAACTTGATAGTCTTGTTACTGAAAAGGCAGGATTTAAAATAAAACAAAGCGTTTCCGGACAGACTTATGACAGAAAAACGGATGCTCAGATATTAAATCTGCTTTCCGATATTGCACAGTCGTCTCATAAATTTAGTAATGATTTTCGATTACTTCAGCATTTGAAAGAGTTGGAAGAACCTTTTGAAAGAAATCAGATAGGTTCAAGTGCAATGGCATATAAAAGAAATCCGATGAGAAGTGAGAGGATATCATCTCTTGCAAAATTTGTAATGTCACTTTCTATGAATGGTGCATTGGTTTATTCAACACAATGGTTTGAAAGAACTCTTGACGATTCGGCAAATAAGAGACTTTCAATTCCTCAAGCATTTTTAGCTGTAGATGCTATCCTTATAATATGGCTTAATATAATGGATGGAGTGGTAGTTTATCCTAAAGTTATAGAATCCAATATACAAAAAGAACTTCCATTTATGGCAACTGAAAATATTATTATGGAATCTGTAAAAAAAGGTATGGACAGACAGGAGGTTCATGAAATAATAAGAGAACTTTCTATGGAGGAAACTAAGGAAATAAAAACAAACGGAAAATCAAATAATTTAATCCAAAGAATTATAAAAGACGGCAGGCTCGGATTGAAAATTGAAGATATAGAAAATATTTTAATTTCAGAAAATTATATAGGTTTTGCAGACAAACAGACAGAGGACTTTATAAATGAAGAAATAAATCCTTTGATTGAAAAATATAAAAATGAAATTGATAATGAAAGATTGGAATTAAAAGTTTAAAAATAAACTTTATATCTAAATTTTTTTAATATTTTTATATTATGAAAGAAACATAAAAACGGAAAGAATAGAAAAGCGGTTAAAAATTGTAAAAACTAAAAATCATTATTAGAAATTTTTAACAGAAAAAATTGGAAACTGCTTTTGAATAACAAAAAATTATTGACATATATTTTAAAATAGTGTAATATTTCTTTGTAGCAGAATATTGCGGGAATAGCTCAGTTGGTAGAGCGCAACCTTGCCAAGGTTGAGGTCGCGAGTTCGAGCCTCGTTTTCCGCTCCAAAGATAAACGCAAAGTCATAATATAAAATAAAAAACTGTTTTGGTAAATTGTAAGTACTTTAAAACAGTTTTTTAATTTTACATATTAAAAAATTTAGACGATTATAGAATTACTATATATTTATTGATAATTAGAAATAGAATCAATATTTTTCCAATTTTTTTCTCTGTGCTAATAACTATAACATTTACTGATATTTTAAGATATATTATATGTTTTTACTCAACAACTGCTGAAGTATAAGAAAATATTCTGAAAAATAGTTTAAACACATCATAATTCTTTAAAAAAGTTTCATTAAACATACACTTTATATTATTATAATAAATGTTATATTCCATTTTTCCTGAATTTCTATTTTTTGAATAATTCGTATATTTTTAAATTGTTTTTCTTTGCTTTTATAATCCATGAAAACGTTCCCTGTCCCCAATATAAAATTTTTAACCAATTCGGATTTATATAAATATTTTTATCACTTTTTAAAGATAAAATGTTATGAGAGAGTATATTCAGAGCGTTTCCTAAGTTTTTGAGAGGACCGTGTCCCAGTGGAATTTTTGTAGTATATGTCAATAATTCTCCCGCTCCTATACCTATACCTTGCCCCCATTTTGCATTGACTTTTTCACACCAGTTTCTTATTTGAGAAATTGCTATATGATTTTGCTTTCCTTCAAAAAATCCATTATTAACTATACAATAAACTTTTGTATTTGAATTTACAATCTTTTCTTTTTCAAATTCTGTAAGTAATTTTAAAAGATTAGAAGGAATACCGTCAACATATAAAGGAAAGGAAAATATTAAAACATCACTGCTATTAATTTCGTTTTTAGTTTTATCATTTAATTTAAAAGAAATTGAATAATATTTTTTTATTTCATTTTCTTTGAGTAATGAAGAAAAATAATTTATCAACATTTCAGAATGACCTTTAATTCCTTTAGGGCTTCCGTTTATTATACTTATTTTCATATTTAATTCTCTCTTTCACTTTTTTCGAAAAAAGAAATATTGAAATTTTTAATGTCTAAATTAACAACATTGGCTTCTACCATTTTTTCAGCAGTTTCCTTTTCTTTTTCCGTAAGATTTTCTCCATAAAAATAAACATTTAAATTAAATTTTGTTTTATATCTTGTTGAATGATGCATTTCTCTATTTTTAAATTTAAAAAATGGAAGTAAATAGGGAATACTTCTATCTAATACGTTTTTTACAAAAGGACTGTATGAACCGTAACAGCATTTACTTATAATTGTAATCTTTTCTGCTTTCGAATATATTTTTCCTAAATTTTCATAATTATCTTTAATTTTACATTTTCCGGGAATTTTAATCCAACATTCAAAACAACCGGTACAACTTTTGATTTTATTGTCATCATAAATTACATATATTTTTTTATTTGTTGTTATTTCAATTTCTTGACTTTCCGATACATTTATGGAGTTTCTTTTTTTTATAACATTTTCATATGTTTCTTGAAATGTTTTTTTATTCAGATCAGTTATAATTACTTCCATATTTTCCCTCCGATTTAAATAATGACTTTATTTATAGTATGTTATGAAGCTTGATTTTATTATTTCTTCTATTTTTTCTTCCCAATCTTCAGGACATTCTTTATTACGCATAATTATTATTGTTGTAAGTCCTTGAACTAATGCCCACATTGCTATGATTTTATTTTCCATAATTTTTTTTGGCATATTTATTTTTTCAAATACTTTAATCGCCTCTCTTTTTAAAATATTCAAAGCATTTTCATTCTCTTTTTCGGTAATTTCCAATGAAAAATTTATTTTTGTATTTTTTTTTGAGATTATAAAATGATAATATGCAGGATTTTTATAAAAAAACATTATGTACGTTTTACCTAATTTTACAAGCAAATCGTCATTATTTTTATATTTTTCAACCGTTATTTCTAGTTTTGCAGCTAATATGTCCCAAATATAACTGCTCATTGCTTCAAGAAGATCACTTTTCTTTTTAAAATATGTGTAAGGAGCTGCAGCACTTACTCCACATATTTCAGCAAGTTTTCTTAAAGACAGTTTTTCTTCCCCTATGCTATTTATTGTGTTGATTCCTTCTTTAATGAGTTCATTTTTCAAATTTCCATGGTGATAATTTTTTTTCATATTAAATACTTCCTTTACATTTTGATAATCTAATCACTGTTAAGATTATATAATAAAATATTAGCAGTGTCAAGTTTATTTAAAAAAATAAATAAATGCCTAAAATAAGGCATTTAATAAATATAAATATGATTTATTTAATTTTTTTTGTGAAGGTTTAATATTTTGTTATTAAAAACTGTCTCAAAAGATATTAAAATACATCAAAATCATAAATTTTGAATGTGTTTAATATTTATAAAATTCAGTAAAGTAGTAATTTTAATTTTTAAAAATATATATTATTTATGTTTTTAAGTTATTTTTGAATTTCAATATAGCTCTCAAAAAATTTTCGATTAAAAGCACTTCATTTACTGAAAAATCACGAACTTACTTCACTTAGATATTGATTTTTCTGACGTTTTTTTCTATCTTTTTTTCATTAAAATAATTTGAATATAGGCTTTTTACTTATAACCAGGCTTCTTTTATTTTACAGTTTAACTACATTTTTATTCCTTTAATTTTTTTCAACATTTAAATTTTAAATTGAAGTTTTTTCAGTGATAGTAAAATTAAATGTTAAAATATTTACAAAATGGCTGAGAGAATACTATAGTACTTTTTGTTTTACATTTAATTTCTCAAGGATAGCTTTATCTTTAATGAGAAGCATATCTCTTCTAGATTGAAGATATTGCTTGAATTCTTCAAATTTTTCAGGGACAATCATTTTATTTAAATTTGCAAGGGCAGTCATTGCATCTTTTGAATAAATGACGATGTTATTCTTGTATGACGGTTCTATTTTATTTACTGTAAATTTTTCAGTAAGGGCAGTTCCTCCAACAAATATAGGTATTTTAATTCCTGCCTCTCTTAAAGCTGCCACTGTATTGACCATTTCTGCCTCAGATTTTACAAGAAGTCCCAAAAGACCTAGAAAATCAGCTTTTTCATTTGTAACAGCTTCTCTTATTTTCTCAGCAGGGGTATTGATTCCTAAATCAACAACATCATATCCGTTATTTCCTATTATAATTCCTAGAAGATTTTTCCCTATATCATGTACGTCACCTTTAACAGTTGCCATTATAACTTTACCTTTAGTGGAAGATTCAGATTTTTTCATAAACTGTTCCAAATAGGAAACTGATGCTTTCATAACTTCGACACTTTGAATGAATTCAGCTACAATTAAGCCATTATTATTGAAAAGTCTTCCCACCTCGTCCGTTCCTGTCATTAAAGGTCCGTTTATAATATTCGGCGGAATACTGTTTTAGTAATATGTCAAGTAACTTCGTCAGTTCTTTTTTACTTCCTTCAACTACAAGATTTGCAACTTTTTCTTCAGGAGTCATATTTCCTGTATCGTTTTTTTTCCGGAATCCTTTCTTTTCTATGTAAAATACAACAAAATCAGCTACAGTATTATCATTAGTGTTAAAAAGCAGTGCGTTTGAAAGATTTTTCTCCTCATCGGATATTTCTGTAAGAGGGATGTGTTTTTCAGTATTTATTATAGCAAAATCCAATCCTGCTTCATAAGCTTTCTGCATATAATAACTGTTTAAAACTTCACGTCCTGCAACGGGAAGTCCGAATGAGACGTTACTTACTCCGAGTACGGTTTTTACATTGAGCATTTCTTTTCTTATTTCTCTTATTGCTTCAATTGTAGCTATTGCAGAACCTATATATTTTTGATCACCTGTAGCTACAGGAAATACAAGTGTATCGAAAATTATATCTTTTTTATCAATACCATATTTTTTTGTAAGCAGTTCGTAACTTCTTTTTGCCACTCTTATTTTTTTTTAAGAGAAACTGACATTCCTTCTTCATTTGGAAGGCCTGCATTGGGATAAACTGAAATATATATGTCTGATATATCATTCAGTATTTTCAGGAACTGTATCATAAATTCAGGTCCTGTTGCACAGTTTAAGCCTATTGAAAGAGGTTTCATATGACTTACTGCATAGTAAAAGGTATCCGCTGTCTGTCCTGCAAGAGTAGTTCCTGTACTTTCAATAGTAAAGGAAAGCATCAGAGGAACTTTATAATATTTGCCCATTGCTTTTTGAAGACCCAGATAAGCAGCTTTTAAGTTTCTAGTATCCTGTATTGTTTCAAAAGGATGATATCGGCATTTCCTGCAAGAAGAGCTGAAATATGTGTAATAAGTATGTACAAGCTGGCTGAAAGTCACCCATCCTGTAACGTTTATGGATTTATTTGAAGGTCCTAAGGCTCCGGCTAAATTACATATAGATTTCTTTTTTCATCAGGATTTTCCGATTTGTATTTCTCAATAGCTTTATGTACAAGCTCGGCTGTGGATTTATTTCAAAAACTTTGTCTTCCAACTCATAATCTCTTAAAACTATATCCAAGGCACCGAATGTATTTGTTTCAATAATATCACTTCCGGCTTGCAGATACATTTTATGGATATTTTTTATTATTTCAGGCTTAGTCAGTATAAGATAATCATTACAGCCTTCATATTTTTCTCCGCCAAAGTCAACAGCAGTTAGATTTTCTTTCTAAATCATAGTACCTATAGTCTTGTCAAGAAGAATAATTTTTTTATTAGGATCTTCTTTAAGGCGAGTAAATGATTTTTTGTAATTTATATTTTCCGACATTCAGTTTTCCTCCTTAAACTCTCCATAAATCGGATATTATCGGTTTATAAACATTTTTATTATTGTATCGTAAATTCAATTATATGTATATGCAAAAGATAAGGTTTAATTATAGATAATATCTGTTTTTTTATATATTATATATATAAAAGATACATTGATAAAAAATACTGTAAATACTGAAAAAAAATAAAAATTAAAATTTTTTAAATTTTTTCAAAGGATAAATATATTGAATTTTTTTTAAATAACAGGTATACTACTACATATTATAAAGACTAAAAATAAAAAATACTATATATTGTGTTTTAGTGTGAAAAATTAAATTTGCCGGGACACAGTTAAAGAAAGGAATAATTAACAATGAGAAAATTAATAAAATTTGAAAAAGAGGACTGTAATCCTTGTGCTATGGTATCAGATTTACTGGATAAAAGCGGAGTAGAATACGAAAAAGTAAATCCTTTTAACAACCCTGAATTAGCAATGAAATATAAAGTCAGAACAGTACCTACAACGATACTTATTAAAAATGATGAAGAAATTAAAAGGACAATTGGATTTAACCCTGAAGAATTAAAAGAAATAATAACAATGATATAAATTAATATATATGAAAAATGAGTTCAAAAATGCTCCTAAATTTAAAAAGGGAGTATTTATTTTTACGGTAAATAACGGATAAAATAAAATTATCCTTAATAAATAAGGAGTTATAACTATGTTTATATATTATGATTCAAAAACGGGAAATGTCCAGAGATTTATAGATAAACTTAAAAAAGAAAGACCGAAGTGGAGTTTCATAAAAATAAATGAAACTATGGAAGTAGAAAATTCAGGGCATCTGATTACATTCACTACTAAATTTGGAGAAATTCCTGAAACAACAGTAGAATTCTTAAAAAAAGAAAATAACAGAAACTTTATTAAATCAGTAAGTTCAAGCGGTAATATGAATTGGGGAACTTTATTCGGAGTTGCTGCAGATAAAATATCAAGAGAATATAATATATCAATATTAATGAAATTTGAACTGTCAGGAACTCAGCCACAAGTTGAATATTTTATAAATTATGTAGAAAATGATAACTAAAAACAGTTTTTAAATATAGAAAGGGCAAGTAAAAAAATGAAAAAAGCAAAAAAATGGATATATCTGAATAATGAAATAATGTTGAAAAAGGATGGAGAATTTCAACTTGAAAAGGACAAGGAAGCGGTTTATTCTTACTTTGTGGATTATGTAAATAAAAATACGGTATTCTTTCATAATTTGAAAGAAAAAATGGATTATCTTATAGAAAATGAATATTATATAAATTTTTACGATATGTATAAATTTGAAGAAATAAAAAAAGTATTTTCATTAGTGTATGGTAAAAAGTTCAGATTTGCCTCTTTTATGAGTGCTTCTAAATTTTATCAGAGTTATGCATTAAGAGATGATTCGGGAGAAAAATTTCTTGAAAGATACGAGGACAGGATAGCAATAGTTTCTCTTTACTTGGCACAGGGAGATTTGGAAAAAGCACTGGAATATGCTGAAATGCTCATTAATCAGGAATATCAGCCTGCTACGCCTACTTTTCTGAATTCGGGTAAAAAACGTTCAGGAGAGCTTGTTTCGTGTTTTCTTGATGAAATGGGGGATAATTTAAGCGGAATAGGATATATATTTGATTCGGCAATGAAACTTTCTTCTATCGGAGGAGGAGTTTCCATTAATCTTTCCAAAGTAAGAGCAAGGGGAGAATCTATAAAAGGAGTGGAAGGAAGAGCATCGGGAGTATTGCCTATTATGAAAATACTGGAAGATATATTTTCATATGCAAATCAGCTAGGACAGAGAGCAGGAGCAGGGGCAGTATATCTAAATGTGTTCCACTCGGATATTAATGAGTTTCTGGATTGTAAGAAAATAAATGTAGATGAAAAAATCAGAATAAAATCCCTTTCTATAGGAGTGATAGTTCCTGATAAATTTATGGAATTGGCAAGAGAGGATGAAATCTGCTATACATTCAATCCACATACTGTATTTCTTGAATATGGACAATATTTGGACGAAATGGATATGAATGAAATGTATGAAAAATTAGTGGATAATCCAAATGTCAAAAAGAAAAAAATAAATGCAAGGGAACTTCTTGTTAAAATATCTCAGACACAGAAAGAAAGCGGATATCCTTATTTATTCTTTAAAGATAATGCGAATAAAGAACATGCACTGAAAGAAATCGGAAATGTAAAATTCTCGAATTTATGTACTGAAATAATGCAGTTGTCAGAAGTATCGGATATTCATCCTTACTTTGAAGAAGATGAAATAAGAAGAGGTATTTCGTGTAATTTAGGTTCTCTTAATATTGTTACCGTAATGGAAAATAAAAGAATAAAAGAAGCTACAAGAGCTGCGATAGATTCGCTGACAATGGTGTCGGATTTAACAAATATAGATATTGTGCCATCCATAAAAAAAGCCAACGAGGAACTGCACAGTGTAGGATTAGGAGCAATGAATCTGCACGGGTATTTTGCCAAAAATTTTATAATGTATGAAAGTAAAGAAGCTCTTGATTTCTGTAATGTATTTTTTATGATTGTAAATTATTATTCCCTCGAAAGATCAATGGAAATAGCAAAGGAAAAAGGTGAAACTTTCAAAGATTTTGATAAGTCGGAATATGCAAACGGCAATTATTTCAATAAATATATTGAAAAAGAATATATGCCTCAAACTGAAAAAATAAAAGCATTATTTGAGGGAATACATATTCCTACTAAAGAAGATTGGGCAAAATTGAAGGAAGATGTTATGAAATACGGAGTGTATAATGCTTATAGAATGGCAATAGCACCTAATCAGTCTACTTCATATATAATGAATTCCACAGCTTCAGTGATGCCTATAGTTGATACCATAGAGGTAAGGGAATACGGAGATAGCACGACATTTTATCCTATGCCTTACTTAACAAATGATAATTATTTTTTCTATAAATCGGCATATGATATGGATCAGAAAAATATACTGAAACTGATTTCCGTAATTCAAAGACATGTAGATCAAGGGATATCAACTATATTATTCAATAAAAGTACGGACACTACAAGAGATTTAGCAAGGCTTTATGTTTATGCTCATAGACTCGGATTAAAGTCCCTTTATTATACAAGAACGAGAAAAGCTACAATTGAAGAGTGCTTAAGCTGCTCGGTGTAGCTTCAGGATTTTTAGAAAATATTAGTTATAATTATAAAAAATTATAAATTTTTAGAAGTTTTAAAGTTGATCAAAGTTAATTTTTTATATAATTATTTTATCAGTGATTTATTTTAGTTTTGAAATAAATTAAAATATTCAGAAAATAATTGTTTATACTTAAAGGAAAGATTGATAAAAAAACTAAAATTAAGCACATATAAACTTTAATTTATAAAAAAGATAAACTATATTTGTATTATTATCATAAAGATAATCATTGTTCATTGAAATTAATTATTATTTAATTTATATTATCATTTTTTATAGAAATTTTAGTATATTATATTTATAAAAAATTTCTTGTGATTGACTGAAAAATTTTATTTAATCAATAAAAGCTGATACTTTTGAAAAAAGGATTTTAGTGATAGTAATTTTAATGATAATAGAGATAAATAAGGCAAATGAAATCGGAGAATATTTAGAAAATAAAAATAAAATAATAAGATGAGAGGAAAATTGAAATGAACAAAATATATGAAGCGGTGAACTGGAATACACCCGAAAATGATTACGTAGAAATGTTCTGGGAACAGAATTTGAAGCAATTCTGGATTGATACTGAATACATTCCGTCAAAGGATATAGACAGTTGGCATTCCCTTGAGCCTGAAATGAAGTTGGCTTATTTACAGGTTTTAGGAGGACTTACACTTCTTGATACTTTACAAAGTCATACAGGAATGCCTAAAGTGATAGATCATATAGACTCGCTCCAATGTCGTTCGGTATTATCGTATATGTGTATGATGGAAACAATACATGCAAAATCATATTCTACAATATTTACAACGGTAGCGTCTACAAGGGAAATCAATGAAACATTTAACTGGGTACAGGAAAATGAGCATTTGCAATATAAAGCTAAAAAAATTGATTATTACTATCAGAAAATGAATAATCCTGAAGCGACAAAAAGAGAAATATATATGGCTCTCTGTGCTTCAGTTTATTTGGAAACATATCTGTTTTATAGCGGATTTTTCTTGCCGTTATGGCTTGCAGGGCAAGGACAGATGGTTGCAAGCTGTGATATAATTAAGAAAATAATCGCTGATGAATCTATTCATGGAGTATTTGTAGGACTTCTTTCTCAGGAAATATATGCCACATTCAATGAAAAAGAGAAAGAAAGTGTAAGAAAAGAACTAAAAGATTTAATGTATGATTTATATGAAAATGAAGCGAGATATACTGATGAAGTATATGGAGATATAGGGCTTACAGCCGATGTCAAAGAGTATATCAGATATAATGCGAATAAGGCACTTATGAATTTAGGATTTGAAGAGGAATTTGAAGTAAAAGATGTAAATCCTATTGTATTGAATGGACTGAATGTGGAAACTACCCAACACGATTTTTTCTCCAAAAAATCTACAAATTATGAAAAAGCATTGGAAGTAGTTCATCTTCATGATAATGATTTTGAATTTAAAAATAATGAAATTGATTTAGAAATATAATTTTGTATAAAGTCAATATGCTATTTACATATTGACTTTATTTTTATATAATAAAGTAAAGAAATATAGGAAATCAGAAAGAAGATTGAAATAGCGGTGGTAATCAGTATAGTAAATTTCAGATTACGAGAAATATTTTAATAAAAATAATGATATTACAAATATTGAATTATAACTAAAAATTAATAAAGTAACAAAGGAGGAAAATATTATGAAAATAAAAAAATTATTATTAATGATTTTATTGTTGCCGGGACTAATAATATCATGTGGAAAACAGGATAAAGAAAAAGAAAAACTCAATAAATATAATGAATATGTAAAATTTTATAATGATTTAAGAACAGGAAAAATGAGTAAGTTTTATAATACATATATAGAAAATTTTTCAGATAACGATTTAAATTTCAAAGAACCTAATGAAAAAGAGATTTCTTTAATTGTTACTTTAGGTACAGAAATAAAATATTTCAGTAAAAGAACAGAAGAAATAGAAAAAATCATTAAAAAAAATCCTGAAATTAAAGAAGTGGAGGAATATTTGACAGTTTTTTTAAATACTTTGAAAAATGAGAAATCAGTAATGAATGAAATAGTAAATTATTATAAAAACGGTGAGTATAAAAAAGATAATTTTAAAAAAGGGAAGAAACTTCATTTGAAATATAGCGAAAACACTAAAAAAAGTGAGGAAAAATATATTATTTTTAAAGAAAATATGGAAATATACATGAAAAATTATAAGGAAGAAAGCTTACAGCTGTT
This sequence comes from Leptotrichia sp. OH3620_COT-345, assembly GCF_003932895.1. Taxonomy (NCBI): domain Bacteria; kingdom Fusobacteriati; phylum Fusobacteriota; class Fusobacteriia; order Fusobacteriales; family Leptotrichiaceae; genus Leptotrichia; species Leptotrichia sp. OH3620_COT-345. The sequence continues at coordinate 60,010 of NZ_RQYW01000013.1, forward strand.
GATGAATAAAGGTGAAAAATCTCAATATTATATGATTAAATTTATAAATGATACAGATAAATTTTTAGAGAAATTATATGAATCCGAGGAAGGAGAATTTCCTGAAGAAGATTTGGAAAATTTGAAAAAACTTAATATGAGTATGAAAGAAACTTATCAAAAATGGATAGAAATTGATAAAAAAAGTATAGAAAATGAAAAATATAATGTAGATGATTATATTAAATTTAGAGAAAATTCAAAGGAAATTAAGGATATGTCTGATAGTATAGTAAAACTGATAGAAGAAAAGTCGGATGAAATATACCCTCAAAGTCATAAGTTTAATGAAATGTATGAGAAATTTATTAATACTTATAATGAAACAATAAATAAGAAATAATACTATTTAAAATTAAGGAGTAAATTATGATTTTTAAAATTGAAAAGTTTATTTTGATATTACCGGTATTATTTTTGATAAATTGCAATCAAAGTGAACAACAGGAAAAAAATATCAGGAAAGTAAAAATATACAGGTAATCAATTATGGAGAAATTGTTGAAAAAGGGGAATAAATTAAATACGAAGAAGATAGGAGTATAAAAGAAATTTCAATTGAAAATGTTAATCATAATTTACTTAAAGAAGCTGTTAAAACTCTTAAAGATAAAGAAAAATATCCTATTTACATAAAATTATTGGAAGGTTATCAAAGTAAAGTATTTCCTGATGAATTTAAAAGAGAGTATAAGTTTTTATTTATAAATAAAAAAGGAGAGTATAAAAAAGATAATTTCGGAAAAGGTAAAATTCTGAATAGTGAATATTTCAGTAAAGCTGAAATCACTGAAAACAAATTTAAAAAAATTAAACAGTTAAATCGTAACATGGAATACGAAATATTAAAAAATGGGATAAAATATTTTGAAGAAGCGCAAAGAAAAACTATAGCAACTAATATATTAAAAATAAATATTCTTTTACAAATGTTAGAGTATAAATTTTTAGAAGATAAAATTTATACTGAGAAATCAGAAAAATTTGTAATAAAATCATCAAATAAAAATCAATATGTCAATGAATTAAAAAGTATACAAAAGGCGTTGAGAATTACCTTGATGAAAGTAAAAACAGCAGAAAAAGAACAAGTAAATAAAGAAAATCCACACATTTTAAAATATGAGAATATTATAAAAGAAATACAAAAATCTTCAAATATTTCGGCACTGGCAATGAAAAAAATAGAAGAAGATAAAAAAAAGTGAAGCGAGTGAAGTAATATAAGTATATTTAAAACAAAACAATTTCACAGTAATTGATATAAATGATTTGTTAGGATTTTATGAAAATTAATATTATGAATTGCATAATGATACTAAAAAAGGAAAAATAAAATGAAAATAATAATATCTCCGAGTAAAACAAAGAAAATATCTGATTTAAAAAATATAACGATATATGAAGAACCTTACTTTCCAAAGATCACTAATGAAATTGTAAGTGAGATAAAGAAAATGAATGTATCTGAAATAGAGAAAAAATTTAAATTGAAAAATGGACAGGCTGAAAAATTGTCAGAATTTTATAAAACATTTGAAAATCAACTTTGCGGACACGCTTTATCCACTTATACGGGAATAGCGTATAAATCTATAAATATAGAAAGTTTTGACAAAGAAGAACTGGAATTTGCTCAAAATAATCTGATTATTTTATCGGCTTTATATGGAATACTTACTCCTTTTTCAAAACTGAAAGAATACAGATTGGATATGGTAAATTCGATATTTGAACAAAAATCTTTATATGAAATATGGAAAAAACCTTTAAGTGAATATTTCAAAAATGAAGAACAAATAATAAATTTAGCTTCAAAAGAATATTCTAAATTAGTTAATTCAAATAATGTATATGATTTTGAATTTTATGATGAAAAGGATGGGAAATTAAAACAGATAAGTACAAATTCTAAAAAAATGAGAGGATTTACAGTAAATTATATTGTAAAAAATAAAATAATAAATGTCGAGAATCTTAAAAATATTAATCTAGGAGAGTATAAATACAATAAAGAAATGTCAGGGATTAGGAAGTACGTTTATATTAAATAAAAATATTTTATGAAGGCTCATTGTAGACCTTATATTCATACATATATGCTACTTATTGATTATAAAAAAACAAGAATGGATGTAAAAAATATTGTCCGAGTGAAGTGAGTTTGTTTTTTTATGAATAGAGTGTTTTTAAATGTTAAATAATTTAAGTTGGGAAATTTTTGTAAAAAAGATTGGAAAAAGCTTGTTAAACTTTTGAAAAAAAGAAATTTTTTGCGACATAAAAAATGCTCAAAAAATTTGATTTATTATTCAAAAAATCTGACATATTTCAATTGAATAATTACAAAATAGGAATAATTTAAAATTATTAATAAAAATTGTATAAAGAATATTTCTTTTATGGGGACAGTATATGTCCTCATGAAAGAAAATAATCAACTTTAAATAATACATATACATTTCAATATTCTCACAACCGATGTTGTCTAACCTTTTCGACAGTACTCAAAAATTTCAGATATTTTCTTTAAAAATATAGTTGAAAATTT
>NZ_RQYW01000014.1 GCF_003932895.1 Leptotrichia sp. OH3620_COT-345
GATAAAGCACTTGGAAATAGTCCAACTTCGAGAATAGGTTTAGGAGAGACGTTTAAAACATTTGACACATTTGAAAACGGAGTGGCAACAAGTATAAAATCGATGAATTTAAATGCAAAATCTTATCAAAGCGGAACAAATATGTTAAGTACAATGAAAAGAGCGATAAATGAAGCTGCTGATTTTAGAAATTATGATTTAAACAAAATTCGTCTTAATTCAAAAGATATAAAAACTCGAGTAGTAAATTTTGTAGTAAATGATATAAATTTAAATCAATCTCAAATGGATAATTTGAAAAAAGCCATAAATTATGGCAAGCAGAGAGGAATAAAAGTAAAGATAACAGTAATAAAATAGGAGGATAAAAATGTTAATATCAGTACCGATATACAAAGAAAAGAAAAAAGAAAATTTTAGAATGATAATAATTCCAACAGGATTTGATGAAGTTGGAATAAGGAGATGTAAAGATTATAGTATAATTTCTTATTTAGATAAAAATGAAGTGGAAAAAATAGGAGAGCTAGTATTATGGGCTTTAGAGCAGAGTAGTGAAGAAATAATCAAAAATAGTTCTAAAATAAGTATAGAAAAACAGTATTCTAATAGTAATTCTTATAGAAAATTTTCAACAGAATATAATCTTATAAGTCTAGATTTTTATAAAAATATTTATTCGTTGGAACTAAGGAGAAAAGATGGAGCAGGGTTTGGTCCTTTTGAAGATGAAAACAGTGAATATGAATTTGGAGAAAAGAAACCAACAGCCTATGAATTAGGGAGTAAACTAATGGAAATGTTTGAGTATAAGGAAAATTATGATGAAATTTAAAAAATAAGTAAATTTTTTCCCCGCATTGTCGAAGTCGACTGCAAGGAGCGAAGACCGCCGGGTAGCGGGAGTATGAGGGCGGCAATGAGCCCTTATATTCCTTTATGTAAATAAAGACGGAGATAATAAATACAGGAGTTCCAAATATTTAGGAAGTAATTCCATGAAATATAAGCGGCTTATTGTAAATGAATGAAGTTGTATATATCAATTTGACAAAAAAGTAAAGATATGATATATTATCAAAGTATACGCATAGATTGGGTGGCTAATACCTATAATTTAGCGATTTTAATATTTTGGAGGTGTACAGGATGTTTGCAGTAATTAAAACAGGCGGAAAGCAATATAAAGTTGAAGTAGGGTCTGTATTAAAAGTTGAAAAATTAGCCGCTGAAGTAAATTCAGATGTGGAAATTAAAGAAGTTTTATTAGTAGGAGAAGGAAATAATGTAACGGTTGGAACTCCATTAGTAAATACTGCTTCTGTTATAGTAACAGTTAAAGAACATGGAAAAGGCGAGAAAAAGATCAACTTTAAATATAATAAGAAAACTTATTACAGAAAAAAGGGTCACAGACAGCAATATACAACTATTGAAGTCAAGTCGATAAATGCTTAATAAATTCAAAAGAAAGCTGATATTTCAATGATTAGAATAGAAATTCAGAAAAAAAATGAAAGAATTACATATTTTAAGATTAACGGACATGCCAATTTTAAAGAATACGGTGAAGATATAGTATGCTCAGCAGTTTCTTCAGTATCACAAATGACATTAAACGGATTATTGGAAATATTAAAATTAAAAAATTTGAAATATAGTGAAAAAGAAGGTTATATTGTCTGCGACTTGGAAAAATCAGGTTTAAGTGATGAGGAATATGAGAAAGCTGATATATTGACACAGTCAATGTTTTCATATTTAAAAGAAATCGTAAAAACATACGGGAAATATGTAAAATTGAAAATTAAGGAGGTATAAAAATGATATTGAAATTAAATTTACAGTTGTTTGCCTCAAAAAAAGGACAAGGGTCTACAAGAAACGGGAGAGACTCCAATCCTAAATATTTGGGAGTTAAAAAATATGACGGTGAATCAGTGAAAGCCGGAAATATAATTGTCAGACAGAGAGGAACTAAATTTCATCCGGGGGCAAATATGGGATTAGGTAAGGATTATACATTATTTGCTTTAACTGACGGATATGTAAAATTTGAAAATTTTGGAAAAGGTAAAAAAAGAGTAAGTATTTATGCTGAAAAGGCAGAAGCATAATAAAAAAAAGACAGTATTCTATATTTTTTAGAAACTGTCTTTTTGTTTGGGATTTTTTCAATAAACTGAAAGAGATTATATATTTCACATGTTTTGAAAGTTGATAATTTTTATTTCGTTACTTTAAAATTTATTTTTCCATAATGTATTTGAATATGAATAAAAAAGAAAAATTATAAAATATAAAATTTTATTATAAAAAACCGATCTCGCCTTTTTTAAGAAAATAGATAAAAAGAGAAACAATAGTAAGACTGTCAATGATTATATTATTTAATATTTTTTCAATTATTTCATTCTTTTTCAACCATACGACTTCGGCAGTTTCAGTTTTATCAAAAACATTTTGTTCTATTTCACTGTCAACTTTACCGAATATAACATGGAAAGTTTGGGTACTGACACCATTACTTGGATAAAAAGTAAAAATATCATCACTGAAAGAAGCTTTGTATCCTGTTTCCTCAAAACATTCTCTTATTCCCCCCTTTTTTATATTTTCTTCTTTTTCCAGACTTCCGGCAGGAATTTCAAGACTTAGACTGCCGGTTATGTATCTATATGAATTTACAAATAATATTTCTCCTTTTTTATTTTCTACAACAGTTCCTACAGAATCATTTAAAAAGTCTATTGTATAAAAATCATAGTCAATTTTTGTACAATTATTAGTTATTTTATCGAGAAATACTCGGTACCATTTATTTTCCAGCAGTTTAGTTCTAGAATTTAAATTGAACATTTTAATACCTCCTAAAATAAAATCTATATAAATTATTTTGGTAACTTGCAATTATTCATTATTATTATAACCTGATTTCAGGAAAATAAAATAATTTGAATTGAAAAAAATACATATTTCAGGGTTAAAATTAGTCTGATAATATGATATAATTGACTGAAAATAATAAGCATAGAAAATGAAAGAAAGGAGTTGTGTGGTGTTTTGCCACATAGAGAAAAATGTTATTAGAATTAAGAGAATTACAAACAAATACTCAAAAATACGTGGATAAAGAAATAGAACTGAACGGATGGATAAAAAAAATAAGAAGCCAGAAAACTTTTGGATTTATAGAGTTGAATGACGGTACATTTTTTAACGGAATTCAGGTAGTTATAAGTGAAGAACTTCCTAATTTTGAAGAAGTATCCAAGCTGACAATTTCTTCCTCAATAAAAGTTTACGGAAAGTTGGTAAAATCTGAGGGGAAAGGTCAAGAATATGAAATAAAAGCTACTAAAGTGGAAATTTATGATAAATCCGATTCCGACTATCCTCTTCAGAATAAAAGACATACATTTGAATTTTTAAGAACAATAGCACATTTGAGACCGAGAACGAATACATTTTTTGCGGTGTTCAGAGTAAGATCGATTTTATCTTATGCAATACATAAATTTTTTCAGGAGAAAAATTTTGTTTATGTTCAGACACCTATAATTACAGGAAGTGATGCTGAAGGTGCAGGAGAAATGTTTAAGTTGACAACTTTGGATCTGGAAAATGTGCCTAAAAATGAAAAGGGATATATTAATTTTAAACAAGACTTTTTCGGAAAAGAAGCCAATTTAACGGTAAGCGGACAACTGAATGTGGAAACATTCTGTACGGCATTTAAAAATACATATACATTTGGTCCGACTTTTAGAGCTGAAAATTCCAATACTCCGAAGCATGCCGCTGAGTTTTGGATGATGGAACCTGAAATTGCCTTTGCAGATTTAGATGTAAATATGGACATTATTGAAGAAATGATAAAATATATAGTAAAATACGTAAGAGAGCATGCAAAGGAAGAAATGGAATTTTTCAATAAATTTATAGATAAAGAGCTGTTTGAAAGACTTGATATACTTGTAAATTCAGATTTTGACAGAATTACTTATACTGAAGCAATTGAAATATTGAAAAATTCCGGACAAGATTTTGAATATGAAGTGGAGTGGGGAATAGATCTTCAAACTGAACATGAAAGATATTTGGCTGAAAAACATTTTAAAAAACCTGTATTTGTAACGGACTATCCTAAAGATATAAAAGCATTTTACATGAAATTAAATGAAGATGATAAAACCGTAAGAGCAGTAGACTTATTAGCACCGGGAATAGGAGAAATAGTCGGGGGAAGCCAAAGGGAAGATAAATATGAAATTCTTTTGGAAAAAATAAATCAGATGGGCTTAAAAGAAGAAGATTACTGGTGGTATCTCGATTTAAGAAAATATGGAAGTGTACCTCATTCGGGATTTGGGCTTGGATTTGACAGAATGCTTATGTATATAACGGGAATGACAAATATAAGGGATGTAATTCCTTTCCCGAGAACTACAAAAAATCTTGAGTTTTAGTTATATACTTAATTTAATAAAATTCTAAGTATAATAATTTAAAATATAAAAATATCAATGAGATGTTATGTTGGAGGAAAATATGAAAAAAGTAAAAAAAATAGCATTAAGTCTGATAATTATATTTACAGTCGCTATGACGGTAAAAGGAGATTTACTGGGAAAAATCCAGACAATAGACACTCTTGTTCAGCAAGGAAAGTATGACAGAGCGGAGCAGGCTGCAAGAAGATTACTGAACGATCCGAACATAACTCCTCAGGAAAAGGCGTCAGTACAAAATCTTCTAAACGAAATATCAAAGAAAAAAAATTCTCAGAAACAACAGCAGACTGTAACGCAATCTACTGAAAAGCAAAATGATGCTCAGGCGGAAATAGATAAAATAATATCCGAAGCGGTTCAGGGAGAAAATATTGCAACTACTTTACCTCCTACAGCAGATACAGGAACAGTACCTATAACTCAGACAGATGATGTATCTGACGGGTCAAAATTTGGAACGTATAATAACTATGAAAAAGCGGCACTTGCTAAAAGGAATGCTTCAACAATATTTCAATTATGTCAGTTATATTTTAAAGACGGACTTTTTGAAAGAGCGGCAAATCTTGCTAAGAAAGATACATCAGGAGATTTGAGAAACCTTTATGTAGTTGCTATAAGTTCAAGATTAATGGGAAATTATGATCAGTCAATAAATTATTATAACAGGATACTTTCTGTATCACCGGGAGAAGCTCAGGCAAGACTGGGAATAGGTATAGCATATAAAGGAAAAGGAGAATTCTCCAAAGCTCTGGAGTATCTGAGAGCCTATGCAGCAACAAATCCTGACAGGGAAGTTACAAGACAGATTGCTGTGTTAAATGAAGTAATAGCAAATAATAAACAGTAGGGATAAAAATTAATTGGGGGATTAATTTATGGGGTGGCTGAAATTAAAAGAAGCAGGTATGAAGGATGGATATATAAGAAAGTTAATGGGGTATTATAAGACATATGAAGAACTGTTTTGTGATGAAAATTTTAAACTTTTTAATACCGGGCTGAAAACAATGCTTGAAAAAGCAAGAAATATTGATATAAGTAAAAAGATGGATTTATATTATAAAAACAGGATTAGGATAATTAGTGCAAATGATAGGGAATATCCCGAAAAATTAAAAAAAATCATTGATTATCCTCTGTTTTTGTATGTGAAAGGGAAATCGCTGAATGAATTTATAAATACAGATGACAGGATAAGAAAAAATATAGCGGTAGTAGGTACGAGAAGGGCTACAAAATTTGGAAAAAGCTCATGTGAAAGAATAGTAAAAGAACTTTTATACTACAACGTAAATTTAATAAGCGGTCTTGCTGAAGGGATAGATACAATAGCACTTACAGTTGCAGTTGAAAAAGAAGGGAATGCTGTAGCTGTTGTTGGTAGCGGACTTGACAGAGTTTATCCTTATGAAAATAAAATTTTATGGGAAAAAATAAGTGGTAACGGTATATTGATTAGTGAATATCCACTGGGAACGGAGCCGTTGAAATGGAATTTTCCTAAAAGAAATCGTATAATAGCGGGACTTGCAGACGGAATAATAATAGCTGAAAGTTTCAAATCGGGAGGTTCACTTATAACAGCAGAACTTGGGTTTTCCATGGATAAGGAAATATTTGCCATACCGGGATTTATAAATTATCCGTCATTTGAAGGATGTAATAATCTTATAAAAGAAAATAAGGCAAAACTTATAACTTGTGCTGAAGATGTGGCACAAGAGTTTCTGTGGGATATAAATAAGGAGAAAAGTAAAATTTCAAAATTAAATGAAGAGGAAAAACTGTTATTTTGTCATCTTTATGAAGAAACAGGACTGGAAGAATTGATGGAAAAAGTAAAAAATAAAATTCCTTTAAATCGTATATTGTCAATTTTAATGAGTCTCAAAGTAAAAGGACTTATAATTGAAACGGGAACGGCAAAATATGTAAGACTGATTTAAAATAGATTTGAATGTAGAATATATTAAGAAAGAGAATTTATTGAGTAATGCAATCCTACTCACTTTTCAGTCTGACTTTAAATTTGTTTTTTAATTGACAACTATGAATATAAATTAACTTGAAAATAAAAAAAGTGATATATAATTTTTAAAAATTTGAGGTGAGAGTTTTGGCAAAAAAACTTGTAATAGTGGAATCGCCGTCCAAAGCAAAAACAATTGAAAAGATATTGGGAAAAGGCTATGAAGTTACGGCTTCTTACGGTCATGTTATTGATTTACCAAAAACAAAAATAGGTATAGATGTGGAAAATAATTTTGAGCCTAAATATCAGGTCATAAAGGGAAAAGGTGAAGTACTTAAAAAATTGAAAGAAAAGTCTAAAAAAGCGAGTACGGTATACCTTGCATCAGATCAGGACAGAGAAGGGGAAGCCATAGCATGGCATATATCCAACTATATAAAACAGCCTGAAAAAACAAAAAGAATAGAATTTAATGAAATAACAAAGACAGCAGTAAATAATGCGATAAAAAATCCGAGAGACATAAATAAAAACCTTGTAAATGCCCAACAGGCAAGAAGACTTCTTGACAGGATAGTAGGATATAAAATAAGTCCTTTACTATGGAAAACAATAAATAAGAATGCCAGCGCAGGACGTGTGCAGTCAGTAGCTCTCAAACTTATCTGTGATCTGGAAGATGAAATAAAAGGCTTTGTTCCTCAAAAATATTGGGAAGTAAATGTTCTTCTTGAAAATGGGATAAGTCTTAATCTTTTGGAAATATCGGGAGAAAAAGTTGACAAAATTTTTGATGAAAAAGTAGTAAAAAAACTGGAAAAAGAATTAAATGAGAAGTTTTTAACCCTTGAAAGTATTGAAATCAAAAAAAAGACTCAAAGACCTCCGTTAGTTTTCAAAACAAGTACACTTCAGCAGTTGGCATCTTCTTATTTGGGATACGGAGCTACAAAAACAATGAGAATTGCCCAGCAGCTATATGAGGGGCTTTCAATCAACGGAGAAAACAGGGGACTTATAACATACATGAGAACTGATTCTACAAGAGTTTCAATGGATGCTCTCAATATGGCGAAAGAATATATAACGAAAAAATTTGGAAAAGAATATGTAGGGTATTATGTTACTAAAAATTCTAAATCCAATGTACAGGATGCTCATGAAGGAATAAGACCGTCAGATATAAATCTTGATCCCGAAGAAATAAAAGATTTTCTTTCAAATGATCAGTATAAGTTATATAAACTCATATGGAACAGATTTTTAGTTTCACAATTTGCAGCAATGAAATATGAACAAATGCAAATAAATGCTGTAAATGGTGATTATAAATTTAGAGGGACAATAAATAAAGTAATATTTGACGGATATTATAAAATATTCAAAGAGGAAGACGAAATAAAAACAGCTGATTTTCCTGATTTGAAAGAGGGAGACAGTTATCTGATTGAAAAACTGAATATAGAAGAGGGAATTACAAAACCCCCTACAAGATATTCCGAGGCTACGCTTGTTAAAAAACTTGAATCTGAAGGAATAGGAAGACCATCCACTTATGCTTCAATAGTGGAAACTCTTAAAACAAGGGAATATGTGGAAATTATTGAAAAAAGATTTCATCCTACGTTTCTCGGGTATGAAGTTAAAAATGAACTGGAAAAGAATTTTGAAGATATAATGAATGTGAAATTTACAGCAATTATGGAAGAAGATTTGGATAAAATTGAAGAGGGAGATGTCCAATGGGTGGAACTTCTGAAAAAATTTTATAATTCACTGGAAATTCATCTTGAGCAGTATGAGAAAGAAATAGAAAGATTAAAAGAAAGAAGGATAGAGTCGGATATTCCCTGTTCAGGCGGAAAAGAACTTATGGTTCTGAAAACAGGAAGATTTGGTAAATATCTTGTATGTGAATCCAATCCCGAAGAAAAAATAACATTAAAAGGTATAGCTATAAATCCTGAAGAAATTGAAGCAGGAAAAATATTTATAAAGGCTGAAGTGGAAAAACTTCAAGCAGATAAAAAAGGCTTGTTGACAGATTTTTTTACTGAGGAAAACAAAAGATATTTACTTAAAAAAGGACGATTTGGAGAATATCTTGAAAGTGAAGATTATGAAAATGACCAAAAACGTATGTCGCTTCCATTATCAGTAAAACAGAAATATAAAAAAGGGACTTTAAGTGAAAAGAACGGAATTTTAGAAATAAACGAGGAAATTACCGGCATTCTTAATGAAGAAAGAAAAATAATAGAAGAAGCGGGAACATGTGAAAAATGCGGACGTTCTTTTGAAATAAAAATAGGACGATTTGGAAAATTTTTAGCATGTACGGGATATCCTGATTGTAAAAATATAAAAGCCATACCTAAATCAAAAACAGCTTCTTCAAAAAGAAAAATAACAAAAAAAACGGTAACAGAAAAAAAGACAGTAGCAAAGTCGGTGAGAGTGAAAAAATCTAAAAAAGAAGCTGTTGAAAAGAAATCATCAGCAAAAAAGACGATCAAGAAAAAAACTATTAAAAAGGAAACGTCGGAAAAATAAACTATATGAAATAAAAAACCGATAGTGGAGAATTTTTATGAAAACTGTAAAGACAAACAGTAAAGAAAAAGTAATAGAAGAAAATAAAGAAATGGATAAAAATTTTGAAGAAAAAGATAATTTGAAGTCCTATGTTGAAAAATTTTTGTATTATGAAGAAGTAATAATCGGAAAAAGTTATAATACAATAAAAGGTTACAGAAAAGATATAATACAGTTTATGGATTATCTGCAAGAATATGAGGAAATTAATGATTTTGATCAAATTGAAACTATAACTTTCAGGTCTTTTATAGCTTACTTAAATTCTGTTGATAAAAGAAATAAAGAAATAGTGTCTGAAAAATCCGTATCTAAAAGAAGTATTAACAGAAAGATTTCAGCGTTGAGGACATTTTTCAAATATTTACAGGAAAAGAAAATTATAAAATCCAATAAAGTGACTTATATTACAATGCCTAAATTTGAGAAGGAGTTGCCGAACGTTCTGAGTAAAGAAGATATAGATAGATTAAGAAATGTAGTAAATACTGAAAAATTAACGGGAATAAGAGACAGACTTATCATAGAGCTTCTTTATTCAAGCGGAATAAGAGCAAGTGAACTTATAGATTTAAGTGAATATATGATAAATATTGATGAGAGGGAAATAAGGGTTATAGGAAAAGGTAATAAAGAAAGAATTACTTTTTTCAGTGAAAACAGTAAAAAATGGTTAGAAAAATATATAGAAGAAAAAAAGAAGAAATATGCCAATTATAATAAAAATACAATTTTTACAAACAGCAAGGGGGAAAAATTGACAACAAGATCTTTGAGAAGACTTATAGCAGACTATGCAAAAAAAGCTGAAATTAATAAGGAAGTTACTCCCCATGTATTTAGACACACATTTGCAACGGAACTTTTAAATAACGGAGTGGATATAAGATATTTACAGGAACTTTTAGGACACAGCAGTATATCTACTACGCAGGTATATACTCATGTAAGTAAGGCACTTTTAAAAGATGTATATATGAATACACATCCATTAGCAAAAGAATAAATAAAAAAATAAATACGGAGGAAACATTGATTTTAAAAAAATGCAAAGGTTGCGGAATAGAATTGCAATCTGAAAATAAAGGAAAGAAAGGGTATGTTCCTGAAGAAAAATTTATAACTGAAGAAGATCTGCTTTGCCAGCGATGTTTCAAAATAAAGAATTACGGACAGAATATTGAAAATGATTTGACAAAGGAAGATTATTCAAAGGAAGTAACGGAAAGTGTTAAAAAATCTGATATAATACTTCCGATATTTGATATTATTGATTTTGAAGGCTCTTTTACAGAAGAGATATTGGATTATTTAAAAGACTACAGGTCTTTAATATTAATAAATAAAATAGATCTTTTGCCTGATTTTCTTCATCCAACGGAAATAGCCGATTGGGTAAAAGGAAGACTTATAGAAGAAGATATAGTTCCTGACGATATTGCTTTTTTAAGTGCAAAAAGTAAATATGGCATAAATGGAATTATAAAAAAAATAAATAATATATTTGCAGGAGAAAAAGTAAATGCGGTAGTTCTGGGGGCTTCAAATGTGGGGAAATCTTCAGTAATTAATTTACTGTTGGGAAAAAATAGGATAACTACTTCAAAGTATTCAGGAACTACTTTAAAATCAATAAGCAATAAAATACCTAAAACCAATATAAAAATAATTGATACACCGGGACTGATTCCTGAGGGAAGAATTTCGGATTTAGTAAGTGTGGAAACAGGATTGAAATTAGTATCTTCAGGAGAAATTTCCAGAAAAACATTTAAACTTGAAGAAAATCGTATCTTTATGTTTGATGCTTTCTGTAGATTTAAAATTTTGGAAAATGAAAGTAAAGATGAAGAAAATTATAAGCCCATATTTTCAGCTTATTCTTCTAAAAGTGTAAAATTTCATATTACTAAAGAAGATAGAGTGGAAGAGCTGTTGAATGGGAAATTTTTTGAAGTCATGAAAAAAGATGAAAAGGAAAAATATTTGAAAAATAAATTTGTAACTTATAAAGTCAAGCTTAATCAAAATGAAGACCTTGCAATAGCAGGGTTAGGTTGGATTAATGTAAAGAGAGGTCCTTTACTTGTAGAACTTACTGTTCCTGAATATGCAAAAGTAATTGTAAGACCTGCCATGTTTAAAGGCAAAAAATAATATAAGGATAATTGGAGTATATATGGTATCAAATAATGGCTATCATTTGGAAATAAATAGAAAAAATGTGAAAAAATTAATAGGAAAAGCGATAATGTTGATAATAATATTTGTTACAGCTTTTTTTCTTACAGTTTATCTTTTTTCACGTAAAATAGAAAAAATAATAAAAGCGGATATTCAGATAGAAACCGAAAGATTTGAAAATGCTGTAAAAAGTTTTAGAGAAAAAACGGGAGTTTATCCTATTATAGCGGGAAAGGAAAATAATCTTAAAGAAATAAAAAGCCCTGATGGAAAATATACTTTTGATCTGTTTTACGGTACAGAAAAGCTTTATGAAATTCCCGGAAACCTGAAAAAAGGAATAGAAAAATCCAATAATACAGTTTTTACAAAAAATAATAAAGGTGGTTGGGTTTATAGCGGAATTACAGGAGAAGTAAAGCCTAATATAGAATAATAGAAATAAGAAACTGAAAAGTTTATTTGAATGAACATTTAGAAGAAGTATGAGTAACATAGGAGAAATTACGAAAGTATAAAAATAGAAATTATGGAAATTGGAGAAAAAAGATACAGATGAAATTTTCAGTATTGGGAAGTGGAAGTAGCGGCAATTCTAGCTATATAGAAATGGGAAATAAAAAATTTCTTATAGATGCAGGATTCAGTGGAAAAAAAACTATAGAAAAGTTAAACAGTATAGAACGTAGGATAGAAGATATAGACGGAATTTTTGTAACTCATGAGCATTCAGATCATATACAAGGATTGGGAGTTTTATCAAGAAAGTTTAATATTCCCATATATATTCACGAAATAACATACGGGATAATTAAGGAAAAAATAGGAAAAGTAGATTATAAAAATATAAATTTTATTACTGAAGAAAAGATTGTTATTGAAAATTGTGTAATAAATAATTTTGAAGTAATGCATGATGCAGAAAAATGTTTAGGATTTACATTTGAGTATGATAATAAGAAATTGGCTTATGCAAGTGATGTAGGGTGTACAAACAATATTATAAAAGAAAATTTTAAAAATAGTGATGTAATTGTAGTTGAAAGTAATTATGACTATAATATGCTTATGACAGGACCTTATCATTGGGAACTTAAAAACAGAGTAAAAGGAAGAAATGGACATTTATCCAATGCAGAAGCTTCAAAACTCATATCACAGGTGATGAGTGATAAACTGAAAAAAATTTATCTGATGCATATCAGTAAAGACAACAATACTCCTGAATTGGCATATAATTCCTTATATGAAATATTGGAAAGAGAAAATAAAAGTCATCTGGAAATAGAAATTGTGACTGAAAAGGAAACGATGATATATAAAGTATGATAAAAGGAAAAATGGGGTTGAAATAAATGTGGAATGAATTGGAAATGGAAATAGGAATATGTGAAAAATGTCATCTTGAAAAAATACGGAAAGAACCTGTTTCAGGAAAAGGGAGTGAAAAGGCTAAAATATTGTTTGTATTGGATAATGTAAGTGAGGAAGAAGACAGAAAAAATGATCTGTTGACAGATAAAAAAGGAGAATATTTTAAAAAATTTTTGGAATATTCTCGTATAAATTTAAAAAAATGTTATTTTACTACACTTACAAAATGCAGTTCACATGGAGAAATTATAGAAAATAAATGTGTATTGAAATGCAGAGATTTTCTTATAACTCAGATAGCATTACTAAATCCCGAATACATTGTTACGGTTGGGGAAAATCCTACAAAAAGCTTTATAAAATCCAAAGAAGAAATAAAAAGTATGATAGGAAAAATATATGGATACATAGGAGGAATAAAAATAGTTCCGATTTATGATTTGTCTTATTTATTTAAAGCTACAGATAAGGAAAAATGGCAAGTAATAAAAATACTTGAAGAACTTGACAGAAGAGTCGGGATTTAAAAAATTAAATTATAGGAAGATTAATTAAAATAACGAGAAATAGTTGATAATAATGAAATTTATATTTTTTAGAAAATAGAGAGAATTTATAATATGTTTTATAAATCTGATTTTTCTGTAAGTAAGATGATCAAAAAATCTTTAGATATGAATTACAATTAAAGATATATGTATCATAAAATTTAAAAAAATAATTTTAAAATATTAAAAAAAGGTAATAAATAAAGAAAGGAAATATAAATGATAGGAATAGGAATAGTAGGTCTTCCTAACGTAGGAAAGTCGACATTATTTAATGCAATTACAAAAACACAGAATGCTGAAGCTGCAAATTATCCTTTTGCAACAATAGAACCTAATGTGGGGCTTGTAAGTGTACCTGATATCAGGCTTAAAGAACTGGAAGAAATTATAAATCCTCAAAGAACTGTGGGAGCAACAGTGGAGTTTGTAGATATAGCGGGACTTGTAAAAGGGGCTTCTAAGGGTGAAGGATTAGGAAACCAGTTTTTATCAAATATAAGAAATACTGCTGCAATCTGTCAGGTTGTAAGATGTTTTGACGATGATAATATTATTCATGTAGAAGGAAGTGTAAATCCTATAAGAGATATAGAAACCATAAATACCGAGCTTATATTTGCAGATTTGGATACGGTGGAAAGAGGATTACAGAAAAATTCCAAATTGGCAAGAGGAGGAAATGCTGAAGGAAAAGAACTTCTTGCAGTTCTTGAAAAATGTAGAGTTCATCTGGAAGAATTCAAGTTACTGAAAACACTGGAATTTACTTTGAAGGAACTGGAATTGATAAAAGTTTATCAGTTTCTGACATTAAAACCTATGATGTTTGCAGCAAATGTTTCTGAAGATGATCTGTCTAAGTGCATAGAAAACGATTATGTAAAAAAAGTGAGAGAATTTGCCGAAGAGCATAAAAGTGAAGTTGTCACTTTTTCTGCAAAAGTAGAAGCTGAGCTTATAGAAATAGAAGACGAAGAAGAAAGACAGATGTTTATAGAAGAGTTGGGAATCAATGAACCGAGCTTAAACAGGCTTATACGTGGAGGTTTTAAGCTTCTCGGACTTATAACATATTTTACAGCAGGGGAAAAAGAAGTGAGGGCATGGACTGTCAGAAAAGGAACAAATGCCCAAAAAGGAGCGGGAGAAATACATACCGATATTGAAAAAGGGTTTATAAGAGCTGAAGTGGTTTCTTTTGAAAAATTTATAGAATATAAAGGTTGGCAAGGCTCAAAAGAAAAAGGTGCTATGCGTCTTGAAGGAAAAGAATATATAATAAATGATGGAGATGTAATGTTCTTCAGATTTAACGTGTAAAAAAATAAACTTGATAACGAAATGTTTATCAGGTTTTTTAATAATAAATAATAAAAAAATATGAGGGAAAAAACATGAAAGATATTCAAAAGTTTTTTGATTGGAAATCAATACTTCACTTTTTTGAAACTAATATATTGAAAATTATATTTGCATTTGCAGTATTTAAAATAGCAGGTATGCTAAAAAAATATGTGGATAATACAATTAAACTTGTTCTTGAAAAATCAAAAATTGATAAAAGTGTGGCAACATTTTTGAGGTCCTCTTTTTCAATACTTTATTATATAATTTTAGGATATATACTGATTGGTTTTTTAGGTATAAATCTTTCATCTGTAACAACATTTTTAGGGGCTACAGGGATAGTTTTAGGGTTTGCTTTTAAAGAAATGCTGGGTAATTTTTGTGGCGGTCTTATTATTTTAACATTTAAACCTTTTAAAGTAGGACATCTTATAGAATATGGGAAATATATAGGTGAAGTAAAGGCTATTGAACTTATATATACGAAAATAAAAACACCCCAAAATGAATTAGTTATTATTCCTAACGGACTTATAACAAATAATGAAATAAGAAATATTACTAAAGAAAAAGTAAGAAGGTTGGATATTAATGTAGGGGTATCTTATAACAGTGATATTTTAAAAGTAAAAGAAGTTTTAAATCAAATTGTAGAAGATGAAATTAAAGGAGAGGAAAAACTTATTTTGAAATCTCCTGCACCTACTGTGGGAATATTTGAACTTGGAGCTTCGTCAGTTATATTCTGTGTATTTGTATATACGAAAAGTGATAATTATTTTAATTTAAAATTAAAATTAAATGAAAAAATAAAAATGAAATTTGATGAAAATAATATTGAAATACCTTATCCTCAAATGGATATTCACATTTCTAAAAAAGGAGAATAAAATGAATGTAAAATTATTTATGAATTATGATACACAGGGAAACAGTTATGTTATAGATAACGGAAAAGACTGTTATGTAGTTGATCCCGGAGGAAGAAAAATGGCTCCCGTAATTGAATATATAAAAGAAAATAATTTGAATCTTATAGGAATTCTTCTTACACACGGACATTTTGATCATATAATAGGTATTCCTGAGATTATAGAATACAGGGATATACCTGTATATATAAGTGAAAAAGATTATGATTTTCTGTATAATCCGAATTTATCTCTTACAACATGGATAAAATTGGATTTCAAACTTTCTGCCGATGTAAAAGTTATCAAACTAAAAGAAAATGATGAAATATTTGGGATGAAAATAATAGAAACTCCGGGACACACACACGGTGGAATATGCTTTTATAATGAAAAGGAAAAGATACTTATTTCAGGAGATACAATTTTTAAAATGACATATGGAAGGACGGATTTACCTACAGGAAATTCTGAAGATATGAAGAAATCTATTGAAAGACTTATGAAACTTGATGGAGAAATTATCGTATATCCCGGACATGGAGGGCATACATATATAAAAGACGAAAGACATAATTACGGTTTTTAATCATGATAGAGGATGTATAATTGAAAAACTATATAATAAACATATTAAAGATTGGGGAGTTATTTTCAAACAAAATATAGATAAATAAGGAATTTTTATAAAAATTTTATATTCAATAAAGAAAATAGTTGTTTTATAACCTGGAGAAATATATTAATTTATAAGTTTTATGTACTTTATTATTTCTCAAAACGATAAAATACAAATAATGATTTTAAAAAATATATTGTTAAAAATCTGAAAAATTATTTGTGTTAAAAAAAATTTTTATTTATCAGAATTTATAAAATTTAAAAAGGAGAAGAATTATGAGTAAATTGAAATTTCCTCAAGATTTTTGGTGGGGGGCAGCCACCTCAGGACCTCAGAGTGAAGGAAGATTTAATAAGAAAAATAGGAACATATTTGATTACTGGTTTGATAATGATAAAACGGCATTTTTTAACGGAGTGGGTCCTGATATTGCTTCAAATTTTTATAATAGTTATAAAGAAGACATAAAAATGTTAAAGGAAATAGGGTTAAATTCTTTAAGAACATCAATTCAATGGACAAGATTTATAAAAGATTATGAAACTGTTGAAATAGATGAAGATGGAGCAAAATTTTATAACAATGTCATAAATGAACTTATTAAAAATGAGATTATTCCCGTTTTAAACCTGTTTCATTTTGACATGCCTATGGAATTGCAGGAAAAATATGGTGGTTGGGAATCAAAATATGTAGTTGAGTTGTTTGTAAAATATGCCCGAAAAGCATTTGAATTATTTGGAGACAGAGTAAAACACTGGGTTACTTTCAATGAACCGATAGTCCCTGTAGAAGCTCAGTATATGTATAAATTTCATTATCCTCTTATAGTTGACGGGAAGAAGGCGGTTCAAGTTCTTTATAATACTGCTCTTGCTTCAGCTAAAGTTATAAAAGAGTTCAGAAATATGAAAAATGACGGTGAAATAGGAATTATACTTAATCTTACCCCCTCTTATCCGAGAAGTGAAAGTACCGAAGATAAGAAAGCGGCAGACATATCAGATGCATTTTTCAATAATTCTTTTCTTGATACGGCAATTTATGGAAAGTTTCCTGAGTTACTTGTAGAAATACTCAAAAAAGATAATGTTCTTTGGGATGGAACACTTAAAGAACTTGAAATAATAAGAGAAAATACTGTTGATTTTTTAGGAGTAAATTATTATCAACCCAAAAGAGTGAAAGCGAGAGAAAGTGGATTTGATGTATCAAAAGGTTGGCTTCCCGATAAATATTTTGAACATTATGATATGCCCGGAAGGAGAATGAACATATATAGAGGTTGGGAAATATACCCTCAGGCAATTTATGATATTGCAAAAAATATTCAGGAAAATTATAAAAACATAAAATGGTTTATCTCAGAAAACGGTATGGGTGTAGAAGGAGAAGAAAGGTTTAAAAATTCTGATGGAATTATCGAAGATGATTACAGGATAGATTTTTACCGTGAACATCTGACTTATCTTCATAAGGCAATACAGGAAGGAGCTAATTGTTTCGGATACCATACATGGACTCCCATAGATTGTTGGTCATGGACAAATGCTTATAAAAACAGATACGGTTTTATTTCAGTAGATCTTCCTACTCAAATAAAAACTATAAAAAAATCCGGATATTGGATAAAAAAAGTTTCTGAAACTAATGAAGTGGAAGAATGGGGAAAATAATTTTTTTGTGAGAGTTCATTGTCGACTTCATATACTTCCTACCGACCGGAAAATTATACTCTTAAAAATATTTATTATACTTGAAAAACGGTAAATTTCATTTATTCAGACAGGTTTTTATTTTTGGGTATAATTTCATATTTTTTCGGAAAATTTTGAATGTCGCGGAAATTTAAAATAGTGTAAAAATAATTAAAAAAAATAATAAAGATCGGGAAAGATATTGACAAAGTACTTAGAAAATATATATTATGTAAATATAATTTGGATTATTGGAAGGATTTTATGAAAATAATTATTCAGAGAGTGAATAGAGCTAAAATGCTTGTAAATGGAAATTTTAAATGTGAAATAGGAAAAGGAATAGTAGCTTATATAGGAATTACTCATGATGATGAGATTAAAGATATAAACTATTGTATTGATAAATTGATTAATCTCAGAATTTTTGATGACAATGACGGAAAAATGAATTTGTCAATTCAGGATATAAAGGGAGAACTTTTAATTGTGAGTAACTTTACTATTTATGGAAATACTAAAAAGGGACGACGTCCTGATTATTTGAATTCTGCTCCTGCAGAAAGAGCAAGAGAAATATATAATTTATTTTTAGAAAAACTATTTGAAACCCGAGTTTCTTTCGGAACAGGGGAATTTCAGGAACATATGGAAATATATTCTGAAAATAATGGACCTGTTAATTTAATAATTGAATCTTAAAAAATATTAATTATTTTTATAAAATTGGAAAGGAAATATAAAAATGAAGAAGAAAAAAATAATTTTAGGAATAATGTGCTTTTTTTTAGCTTTAAGTTGTTCAAGTATAAACAATAAAGGAAAATCAGGAAAAGGAAGAAATATAGGGAAAATAACAAGTGACGAACAGATAGTAGGAAGTAGATTAAAAGAACTGAAAAGAGAACAGGACAGAATTTTTTCATCGGGAACTGCCGATGAAATTGACAGAGTTATTTTAGAAAATCAACTTTTAAAATCATTTAATAACTGGAAGGGAACAAAATATGTATGGGGAGGAGATTCTTCAAGGGGGATGGACT
Source organism: Leptotrichia sp. OH3620_COT-345 (assembly GCF_003932895.1). Lineage (NCBI taxonomy): Bacteria > Fusobacteriati > Fusobacteriota > Fusobacteriia > Fusobacteriales > Leptotrichiaceae > Leptotrichia > Leptotrichia sp. OH3620_COT-345. The sequence continues at coordinate 18,817 of NZ_RQYW01000014.1, forward strand.
GCTCGGCATTGACAAGGAGAGTATACAGAGAAGTTTTTGGATATGAACTTCCGAGAGTTTCTACAGATCAAGTAAAAGTAGGAAAAAAAGTTTCAGTAAATAATTTAAAACCGGGAGATATATTGTTTTTCAAACCTGAAAACAGGGTAAATCATACAGCTGTTTATCTTGGAAATTCTTTATTTATAAATGCTTCTACATCAAAAGGTGTAGTTCTTTCATCACTTGAGAGTTCTTATTGGGGGAAATATTTCAAATATGCTGTCAGAGTGGATCCGATAAGAAAATCATAAATTAATTACGGTTCATTGGAAATTCAGATAGAAATGACAGATTATCCTTATTTAACAGAAATATGCTGTACAGAAGGAAAAAATATCAATAAAAATTCCTCATAATTTACTGACTTTGGATATTTAGGAAAAGAAAATATGTTTATAATAAATGAAAATAGAGCATTATCTCAAGATATACGTCCTTTGAAATTTGTTATTATAAATTTGATGTTGACGAAAATTTAAACGGAAACTCAACTGTTTAGACTTTTAAGAAATACACCTCTTCAAGTTGAAATTACGTTTTTAAAAACGGATACTTATGTTTCCGGAAATATATCAGCTAAACATATGAAAAATTTTGATAAAATATTTAATATGCCTCATTCACGGCATACGGAAATAAAAAAAGATATAGAAAAAATTCAGGATTTGGAAATATTGGCACAGTCCGATGAAGCAGGAGTAGTATTGTAACAGCAGAGATAAAAGAAAGATTTTTGTGACCGGACACATGAAATATGACGGATAGACATTGACAGATAAATATGAAAGAGATATAAAATTAGGAAAAGATATTAAAATACTTTTTAATTATTATCTTGAAAACAACCCTGAAAAGATACCTTTGTATACATGGAGAAGTCATACAAATTTATTTTTTAAAAATTGGATAAATTATTATGTTTATCAGGAAACGCCTTATGATTTGAATGAATTGGAAAATACGTAGTGTATTAAAAAGTATATTTAAAATTGAAATTCTTTACTGTAAAAAGAGTGTTATTAAATTTAAAAAAATAAATTAAAATTAAAAAAACGTTAATTTTTAAGATTTTCTATTTGGAAAACACTTTAAAATTAACGAATTTTTTATAATATTATTAAAAATAAAATTTTATTAGAATACAAGACCGTTTTTAAATTTATTTTCACTTTCAATAGGTTCACTTCCAGCTTTAAATAAAGCTGTTCTTTTATCAATTCCGTCAGCATCAAGTAAACCAATTTTTAAATCTATTTCTCTTAAAGTAAGATCTTTTCTTTTTATGTAATCATCTATAAATTCAAACACTCCTACATTGTAATTTTGAATATTTACTACAGACTGCATATAAGTTTTCCATATAGGTGCTGCAGCAGCTCCTCCGGTCATTCCTCTACCCATGGATTTATTGTCATCATAGCCTACATAAACTACAGTAGCAAGAGTAGGAGTGTAGCCTGTAAACCATGCAGATATATAGTCACTGGTTGTTCCCGTTTTTCCAGCCATAGGAATTAAACTTCCGTTTTTAAAGACTTTTGCACTTTGTCCGGTTCCATAATTTATAGCACTTTCTAACATATATGTCAGAATAGCCACATCTTCAGGCTTAAATATCTGCTTTTTTTGAGGTTTTGCTTCGTAAATAACTTCTCCGTATTTATTTTCAATTTTATATATATATTGAGGTTTTACCTGATATCCTCCATTAGCAAGAGCAGCATAAAATAAAGCCATGTCTATCGGTTTAGTGGAAATGGAACCTAAAGCCAGTGTCAAATCTTTAGGGAAATCTCCACCTGAAATTCCTGAATCACGCCATATTTTTTCCACTGAATCTATTCCTACATATTGAAGAAGTTTTACAGGTATAATGTTATTTGAAATTTCTAGAGCTTTTAACAAAGTCATACTGTCTCTGAACTTTCCGTCATAGTTTCTCGGTGACCATCCACGTGTAGTTAGAGGTGAATCTTCCATAACATTATTCATTCCCATATTTTTTTGTATTGCGGCAAGATAAACTAAAGGTTTGAAAGATGAACCGGGTTGTCTTAATGAGCTTAATGCTCTATTAAACTCTCCTTTTTTGTAGTTTTTTCCTCCAACCATAGCTTTTACGAATCCGTTGCTTGGATCTATTGAAAATAATGCACCGTTGAGTCTTTCACGCCGTCTTAAATTATAGTTACTTGTAAAAGCCTTATAAGCAGCTCTTTGCATATCCAAATCCACAGTTGCATAAATTTTATATCCGTCAAAAAGAAAATTCTGATCATCTTCATCAATTTTTAGAATTTTCTTTACTTCACTTAAAACAATAGTAGTAAATTCAGGAGCGACATTTGAAGTTGATATTTGCTCTTCTTCATTTTTGTTTTTCTCTTCAGTATCGGAAAATACAATTTGTTCAGCTTTAGCTTGTTCATATTGTTGTTCATTTATAAATCCGAAATTATGCATTTGAGAAAGAACAATTTCCTGTCTTTTTTTTGCGTTTTCAATTTTAGAATATTTTGAAGGAGATTTCGGTAAACTTGCCAAAATAGCAGCTTGTGCAATTGTCAAATCTTTAGGCTCTTTGTTGAAATATTTCAAAGCCGCATTTTTAATACCGTAAGCTCCCCTGCCAAAATAAATTGTATTCAAGTAATTTTCCAATATTTCATCTTTAGTATATTTTCTTTCTATTTCAAGAGCAAGTATAGCTTCTTTTATTTTTCTTACGAAAGTTCTTTCAGGAGTCAAAAAGGCGTTTTTAGCTAATTGCTGAGTAATTGTACTTCCTCCTTCTCTTCTTTTCCCTGTTACTGTAAGAAATATTGCACGAGATGTTCTTAAATAATCAAACCCGTGATGTGTTCTGAATTTTTTGTCTTCTATTGCCAAGAAAGCATTCTGGACATTCAGAGGTACATCTTTTATACTTATAGGATCCCTACTTTCGATTGTTATTGTATCCAACTGGTTTCCATTAATATCATATATTATAGAAGGAGAAATAGGACTGTAACTTTCTATCAATTCAGTAGGAGTTTCTCCTTTAAGTGTAAATATCATATATGCAAAAAAACCGATACTCGCAATTAATAACACCCCAAAAAATTTTAAAAAAAATGAAAGAAAAACTCTTTTTTTACTTTTTTTTGGAGATTTTTTATTAGCAATATTTATTTTATCTTTATTTTCCATTTTCCATCTCCTTTTGGACTTTCAGCTGTCCACATGCAGCAGCTATGTCCTGACCTTTTGTTTCACGTAAAGTTACATTAACATTTTTTTCTTTAAGTAAACTATAAAAATTTCTTTGTTTTTTGTTAGAAGGAGTTTTGTAAGGTTTTCCAATGACTTTATTATAAGGAATAAGATTAACCATACATGAAAAAGATCGTAAAAAATCTGCAAGTTCAGAGGCATCTTCCGCTTCACAGTTTAAATCGTCTATAAGAATATACTCGAAAGTTATTCTATTTTTAGTTTTTTTCTGGTAATTTACGAGAGCTTTTTTTAATTCCTTTACTTTATATTTTTTGTTAATAGGCATAATTTCAGTTCTTATGTCATCTTTTACCGAGTGAAGTGAAATAGCTAAATTGATTTGGTTTTCATTTTCGGTAAATTTATTTATTCCCGGTATAATTCCGCTTGTGGAAATTGTAAAATTTCTTTTGGAAAAATTCTGACCTTTATGGGAATTAAGTATATTTACAGCTTCGATAACATTATCATAATTAAGGAAAGGTTCTCCCATACCCATAAAAACCGAATTATCAAGTTTTTTTCCATATTTTTTTAGATAATTCTGAACGAAATAGAACTGAATCAGAATTTCGGAAACATCAAGATTCCTTTCATATCTCATTGTTGCAGTTGCACAGAAGTCACAACCGAGAAGACATCCTATCTGAGAAGAAATACAGAGAGTATGTCTGTTTTTATGAGATATAAGTACACTTTCAATTAATTTTCCGTCTTTTAATTCAAAAAGAAATTTTTCGGTATCTCCGTCATCGGAAATTTGATGAGTTTTATATTCCAATGTAGGTAAATAAAAATTTTTTTTCAAAAGTTCCCTATCTTTTTTTGAAATATTTGTAAATTTATCAAAATCAAATACAAGTTTGTTATGAAGCCAGTCATAAACCTGATCTGCATTAAATTTTTTCAATCCTGTAACAGAAAAAATATCACGGAGTTTTTCTGAATTCAGTCCCAGTATATTTACTTTATCAAGTATTTCCGTATTTAACATTATTAATTAACTAAGGCATTTTTATAAAATGTGCCCCTCCTCCTTTATTTTTCAAATTTATTGATAACATTATTTTTCTATATTGTTCAACACCACTTTATATTCATATTTATCACCTCGAGCATAAGAAACGGTATATTCTATAATCCTGTTTTTTTCATATGTAATTCTTTTTATAAGCATACATGATGCTTCTCCTTTATATCCGAGATTTTCCAAGATCGATTTATCTTTTACTATAAGAGAGGAAAATGCTTCAGTGGCTTTATCAAAAGAAACACCATACTGTTCTTTAAAAATCGAATACATCGGTTTTTCATTCAGTAATTCAGGCTTGAAATTCCTAAATCTGTTTAAAGGAATGAATGTATCTTCGTACATTACAGGTTCATTATCAATCAGTCTTAACCTTTTAATATGCATTATATTCACTGATGATGCAATTTTAAAAATTTCTGCAAGTTCTTTGTTAGTAGAAACTGTTTCGTAACTTAAAACACGTGAAGAAGGAGTTTTTCCGGCCTTTACCGTTTCTTCATAAAAACTGTAAAAAGCTGACAGTTCCTGTTTTATAGTTTTATGTGAAACGAAAGTTCCACTACCGTGTAATCTGTATATAAGATTGTCTTCTTCCAGTTTCTGCAAGGCCTGCCTTATGGTAGCTCTGCTGACTTTAAACATATTTGCAAGTTCTCTTTCAGGGAGCAGTGCTTCTCCTTCAGATAATTCTTCGTTTTTTATCAGAGTTTTAAAGTGGTCATAAATTTGATAATATAAAGGAATATTAACTGATTTTTTTTTTGCCAATGTTCAGTTCCTTTCCTTAAATTATAGAATCAATTTATTTTATATATAATACCATATTTTAAAGAAATAAGACAGAGTAAAATATAAGATTTTAATCTTGACAATAAAAAAAAGCGTGGTATACTTTGTTTAAGAGGTACATACCATTTTTAAAACTGTTATATTTAAATATAAATTTTTTAAAGAAGGTGATAAAATGTTGAATTTTAACTGGATGTTGGATGGAAGTATTGTAGGACTTTATATTTTATTAAGCCTTATTGTAGGTCTGTTAATCAGGAAATATGTGAAAAATGTTGATGATTTTTTAGTTGCAGGAAGAAGTGTAGATCTTTATGTAGGAATGGCTTCTCTTGCAGCAACGGAATTTGGAATTATAACATGTATGGCTGCAAGTCAGTTAGGGTATAAGTATGGATTTTCAGGTGCTACAGTGGGTATTCTTATGGCAACAATTATGTTTACCGTGGGTAAAACGGGATTTTGTATAGAGCCGTTAAGAAAAGCGGGAGTAGTTACAATACCCGAGTTTTTTGAAAAAAAATTTGGAAAGAAAATCAGATGGGCAACAGGAGTAGTTATAGTCTTGGGAGGACTTTTAAATATGGGAGTTTTTCTTCGGACAGGAGGGGAGTTTTTAGTATATGTTGCAGGTTTAAATCCACATTATCTTGAAATTACAATGACCGTATTATTGCTAATAGTTGCATTATATACCATATTTGGCGGAATGCTGTCGGTTCTGGTTACGGATTATATGCAGTTTCTCCTTATGAGTGTAGGACTTATTTTAACCACATTCATTATATTTTATAAATTAGGATGGAATGGATTATTTAATACAGTTATAGAAAAATACGGAGTAGGAGGATTAAACCCTTTTGCTCATCCTCAGTTGGGTTGGCAGTATGTTCTATATACGGCATTGGTCCTCAGTGCAACTGTTCTGACATGGCAGACGATGATTTCACGTGTATTATCGGCTAAGAATGAGAAAGTAGCGAAAAAAATATATACAAAAACAAGTTTATTTTATATTGTAAGATCATTAATACCTGTAATATGGGGAGTGGCAGCTTTGTCTCTTATTAGTTTGGATTCCGTCGGAGGAGCACCTATAAAAGCAATGCCTAAAATGCTGTCAGTACTTCTTCCAAGCGGAGTAATAGGAATTCTTGTAGCTGCAATGCTTGCTGCGGATATGTCAACAGATTCATCGTATTTATTAGGATGGGCAAGTGTTATATATAATGATATATTAGTAATATTTCACAAAAACTCATGGGAAGAAAAGAAAGCTGTTTTTGTAAACAGATTATTGGTAGCTTTAATAGGAGTATTTTTACTTTTATATGGACTATGGTATCCTTTAAAATCTGATTTGTGGGTATATATGACTCTTACAGCTACGATTTATTCAGTAAGTGTATCTACTTTACTGATAGCAGCATGCTATTGGAAAAAATCAAATGAATGGGGTGCCTGTGCCGCAATAATTACAGGGGCTTTAACTCCTGTGAGTTTTTTGATTGCACAACAGATAGAAGTGTTGAAACCTTTTGCAGATAAAATAGGTCCGTATTATTCAGGTATAGCATCATTTGTTTTTACTTGGATTGCTATGATAGCAGGTTCTTATTTAAAAGAAATTATTTTGAAAAAGGAAGTGAAATAAATGAATATATTAATACTGTTTTGGAAAATTTTAATAGTTTTCGGATTGATTTGGTATGTAAGAACTATAATTATTGTAGGAATAAAAGGATTTAAAAATATAAAGGAAATGTTGGAGGCCGTTAGTAATGAAAAAGAATAATGTTTTACTTATTATAGCTGATGATTTAGGAGCATGGGCATTAGGATGTTATGGAAATAAAGATGCTATAACCCCTAATATTGATAGATTATCAGAAGAAGGGAAAATATTTGAAAATTTTTTCTGTGTTTCTCCTGTATGTTCTCCCGCAAGAGCTTCAATTTTTACAGGAAGAATACCATCTCAGCATGGGATACATGACTGGCTTGATGAATGGGAAAATGGAGTAACAACGGAAGATTATTTAAAGGGACAGTCTACCTTTGTAGATGTTTTGGCCGAAAACGGTTATATATGTTGCATGAGCGGGAAATGGCATATGGGATTTTCAAATATGCCTCAAAAGGGATTTAAATACTGGTATTCTCATCAAAAGGGCGGAGGACCTTATTACAATGCTCCTATGTATAAAAATGGAGAATTGATTCATGAAAAAGAATATATAACCGATAAAATAACAGATTATGCTGTCGAATTTTTAAATGATGTTTATAAAAAAGAGTCACCTTTCTTTTTAAATCTTAATTATACCGCTCCTCATTCTCCTTGGGATAGAAAAAATCATAAAGAGGAAATTTTAAAATTATATGAAAAATGTAAATTTGAATCTTGTCCGAGAGATCCATATCATCCTTGGAAAATTTCCGAAACATTTGAAGGAAATGAAGAAGAAAGGCTAGAAATATTAAAAGGGTATTTTGCGGCATTAACTGCGATGGATTTCAGTATCGGAAAAATAATCGAAGAACTTGAAAAAAAAGATATTCTCAAAGATACTCTTATAATATTTACAAGTGACAACGGAATGAATATGGGTCATCACGGAATTTTCGGGAAAGGAAACGGAACAAGTCCCTTAAATATGTATGATACTTCTGTGAAAGTTCCTTTTATTATATATAAAAAAGATGAAATGGAAACAGAGATGATAAGTGATTTGTTAAGTCATTATGATATCAGAGCTACATTACTTGAATATTTAGAATTGGATGATATTGAAAAGGAAAATGTCAATTATCCCGGAAAAAGCTTTTTAAAAATATTAAATAATCAAAAAATCAGTAACGGAAAAAAAGTTGTAGTCTATGATGAGTACGGACCTACAAGAATGATCAGAAATGAAAAATATAAATATATTCACAGATATCCTGACGGGCCTCATGAATTTTATAATATAGAAAAGGATCCGGAAGAATATATAAATGAAATTGATAATGAAATGTACAACAAAATTATAGATGAAATGAGAAAAGAACTTGAAATATGGTTTTTAAATTATGTAAATAAAGAAATTGATGGTGCTGTGCTTCCGATTTACGGTGCAGGACAAAAAAAACTTGCAGGGAAATGGGGAGCATATGCAAAAAATACTTTTGGAAGATATCATTCAAAATTTATATTTTCATCTGACGGAAAGCTGGATGAAAATAAAAAGATAGAAATAGAAAATAAAATACAGTAAACTAATAAAAAATTAAATTCAATTTCAGGTTTTTATATAGTATATAAAACAAAAGTAAAAAATATACAATGTGATGAAATCAGTTTAAAAGTCGTAATTTTTAAAGTGTATTTTTGGCTTGATTTTGAGACTGTTTTGTTATAATATTTATTACATGATATGTGTTTTATGAAACTAATCAGTATTTTTAAACAGGAAAGAAGGAAATTTATGAGTAAATTATTTGGAATGGAAGAAGAAATATTGAAAGAAAAAAAATCATGGAATACTGCAAAGGAAATTATTCAGCAGCCTGAACTGTGGAAAGAAACTCTTGAAATATTTAAAAATTCCAAAATGGAACTGGAAAATTATTTGAAGAAAATAGGATTTAATAATGAATTTGAAGTGATATTCACAGGAGCAGGTACTTCCGAATATGTGGGAAATATATTGGAACCTTTGTTAAGGAAAAATTTAGATATTACATTCAAATCACTTGCAACAACCGACATTTTAAGTAATCCTTTGAACTATTTGAAAAAAAACAGGAAAACTCTCCTTGTTTCATTTGCAAGATCTGGAGATTCTCCTGAAAGTATGGCTGTTGTAGATATTGCAAATGAAAATATTAAAGAGGTATATCATTTATTTATAACATGTAATAAAGAGGGAGCATTGGCAAAAAATTCGAAAAATAATGAAAAAGTGTTTTTGTTATTGATGCCTGAAAGATCTAATGATAAAGGATTTGCAATGATAAACAGCTTTAGCTGTATGCTTTTATCAGGGATTCTTGTATTTGAAAATAACAGTGAAGAAATTATAGAAGAAATGGAAAAAATAATAATCCTTGCAGAAAATGAATTAAATGAAAAATATCTGAAAATAAAAGAATTGGCTGATAATGACAATAAAAGAATTGTAATACTCGGAAGCGGTATATTGAAAGGTCTTGCCGAGGAACTTTCTTTAAAAGTTATGGAACTGAGTGGAGGAAAAGCAGTTTCAGTAAGCAATACAACTCTCGGTTTCAGACACGGTCCCAAAGCAATTATTAACGAGGAAACAATAGTATTTAATCTTGTAAATCAGAATGAATATGCTCAAAAATATGATAAAGATCTCATGGAGGAAATGTTTGAAGACCGAAAATCTGATAGGTTGGTTGCTTATTCTATTATGGAAAATAGTAAAATAATTGAAAATACACATAATATAGTTTTTCCTATAAGTATAGGAAATATAAAAAATAAAGAACTGTGCAGTCTTTTTATATATTTAGTATACGGACAGATGTATGCCTTTTTTAAATCTCAGTATCTGGGAAATACTACGGATAATCCTTTTCCTACAGGAGAAGTAAACAGAGTAGTTAAAAAATTTAGGATATATAAATTTAATAGTTAAGAAAATGTAAAAGTTAAGAATAAAAAATGGATTTTTTATATTTTATAAAAATGGAAAATATAAGTTTTGGATAAAAAATAATTATTATATGAAGAAATAACAATTTTGAAAATGAAATTTAACTGGAAAGGAGAAAAATTTTTGAAAAACAGCTTTTATATTTCTGATATTTATAATTTTTCATTTATATCAGATTTGAAAAATATATAAAGAAGTAAAATGATTTTCTGTTTTACAAAGATTTAAAGATATATGATAGTAAGTACAAGAGAAATGTTATTAAAGGCACAAAGAGAGGGATTTGCAGTACCTGCATTTAATTTCCATAATTTGGAAACCATACAGACAATAGTCGAAGGTGCAGCTGAGATGAAATCCCCTGTTATATTGGCAGGGACGCCCGGTACTTTTGAATACGGAGGAAGGGATTATTTACAGGCAATAGTAGAAGCAGCTTCAAAAAGGTATAGTATTCCTGTGGCTATTCATCTGGACCATCATGAAACTTTTGAAAGTATAAAAGAATCGGTGGATTTGGGAACAAAATCAGTTATGATTGATGCATCTCATTATCCTTTTGAAGAAAATATAAAACTTGTAAAACAGGTAGTCCGATATGCGCATAGATATGATGCTACTGTAGAAGCTGAACTGGGAAGATTGGGAGGGCAAGAAGACGATATTGTGGTAAATGAGAAAGATTCGTTTTATACAAATCCCGATGCAGCTGTGGAATATGTGGCAAGGACGGAAATAGATTCTTTAGCTGTAGCAATAGGAACAGCACACGGACTATATAAAAATGAGCCTAAACTTGACTTTGAAAGACTTAAAGAAATAAGAGAAAAGGTATCAATACCTTTGGTGCTTCATGGAGCTTCGGGAGTGAGTCATAATGATGTGAGAAAATGTATAAGTTTGGGAATAACAAAAGTAAATATAGCAACGGAACTTAAAATACCTTTTTCCGATGAACTGAGAAAATATTTGATAGAACATCCTGAAGCTAATGATCCGAGAAAATACATGGCAAATGCTAAAGAAAAAATGAAAAAAGTAGTTATAGAAAAAATAAAAATGTGTATGAGTGAAAATAGATATTAATATTACTAAGAGAATTGTAAAGTAGATATTTACAAATTCTCTTTTTAATTTATTAAAAAATAAATATTATAAAGTAATTAGCCCATATACTATAAAATTTGACAAAGTATAGTTACATAATGCAAAATAATTATAAAGAATAAAAATAAAGAAAATAACCGAAAATATCATTTTTATTTTGATTTCCAAAAAGGTTTTTATTGTATTTATAACTGATAAAAAATTTAAAAAGAAGAAAACTATGGCAGAATCGGATAAAGAAAAAAGAATTTCACTGAAAGATATGTGCAATTTATCATGAAGACTAAAAAAACAAAATGGTAGATAATATGATTAAAAGAGAAGAGAAAATTAATTTAGAAAATAGAGAAAGTTTTAAATGGGAAATACAAGTGTAAAAATAAAAGATATTTCAGGTAAAGTTTGTAAAGAAAATCTAGGATATAAAGTGGAGATGACTTATACTCCCGTTATAAGTGATTCATTTGAAGATGCTAAAGATATTTTTAATGTTGATATAATATAAAGCAGGAATTAATAAATGGAAAGTCGTTTAATATGGAAATGGAAGGTAATCCCTGAAAATTAAGGTTTTCAGTGAAAAATTTAAAAGAAATACCTAAAAAGTTGGCGACAAGTTATTCAGATTTGGATATATCGGACAAAATATGAAAAAATTTTAAAAAACATCATGATAAAGAAAGTAGAATGTAGAAAACTACTTTTAGTATGTTGTATTTAGTAGGTTATATACTGATATATCTTTTTGGAAAATCTGAATATGGAAATGAAAACAGGGGATTCGGGGTATATCAGAAAGATAGTGAGTATATATTTATAACAGGAGAATTTTTAAATTGAGATTCATTTTTTATTTAAAATTTTCTTGACAAAAAACGATTACTGTTGTAAACTATTTATAATTACAAATGTAATCGTTTTAAATGTGGAATTTCAATGAAAGTAAAACTATGAAAGGAGAAATATGGAAGAAAACTCTATTTGTCATATAACAGGGGCTGAATGGGAAATAATGCGTACTGTATGGGCAAACAAAGAAATAACGGCTAAATCCGTATCGGAAATTTTAGGGGAAAAAATGAAATGGAAACATACAACTGTAAAAACTTTATTAAACCGTCTTCTGGAAAAAGGTGTTCTGAAAAAAAAAGAAAAAGGAAACAGATATATCTATTATACTGAGTATAATGAACAAGAAATAGCAAAAGGGTATGTTATGGAAACCTTTAACAGAATATGTAAGACAAAAATTGGAAAAATGATAGAAGAAGTTATAGAAAATAGTGTGTTGAGTTATGATGATCTAAGAAGAATTCAGAAAGTGACTGAAAAGAAAAAAGAAACAGCAGTTCAAAAAGTTCATTGCTTGTGTTTACCGGGACAGTGTAACTGTCCTGAGCATTGTTATAATAATCAAAAGGAGGAGAAATAATATGAAAAGTAGAACTTACAGTGTAACGGGAATGAGTTGTGCAGCTTGTGCAAAAGCAGTAGAGAAAGCATTAAATAAAAATGAAAATATAAATGCATCAGTTAATATAGCTACTGAAAAACTTAATATAGAATATGATGAAAAAAAGTATGATTTTGAAAAAATAAAAAATATAGTTCAATTGGCAGGATATGGATTGTTGGAAACTCTAAATGAAGAAGAGAAAGTGAAAATGCATGAAGAGAAAGTAAAAAGTCTAAAAAACAGACTAATTTTATCTATTATATTTGTGATTCCTTTATTTTATATATCCATGGGACATATGATGCGATTACCTCTTCCCGATTTCATAAACCCTGTGAAATATCCTTTGAGATACACATTAGTGCAGCTATTTATTACTTTACCCATAATATATGCCGGAAGAGATTTTTTCATACATGGATTTAAAAATCTTATAAGGAAATCTCCGACAATGGATTCTCTTATTGCTATAGGTTCTACCGCTGCTATACTGTACAGTTTGTATGCAACATATATGACAGCGACTATTGATCCTGAATATCATATGAATTTGTATTATGAGTCTGCAGGAGTAATAATAACACTAATTTTATTAGGGAAGTTTCTTGAAATTAGAACAAAAGGTCAAACTTCATCGGCAATAAAAAAATTAATCGGATTACAGCCGAAAAAAGCCAAAATTATTGAAAATGGAGCAGAAAAAGAAGTTTTAATTGAAAATATAAAAGTAGGAAATATAATAATAGTAAAGCCCGGAGAAAAAATTCCTGTAGATGGGAAAGTTACGAGTGGAAGTACTTCAATAGATGAATCAATGATTACAGGAGAAAGTATTCCTGTAACTAAAAATATCGGAGATAAAGTTATCGGAGGAAGTATAAATAAAAACGGAAGCATACAATTTCAAGCTACAGAAATTGGAAAAAATACTATTCTTTCTCAGATAATAAAATTAGTTGAAGAAGCACAGGGATCAAAAGCCCCTATATCGAGAATGGCAGATATTGTAGCAGGATACTTTGTCCCTATTGTTATCTTTATTGCAGTTATTTCAGGAGTAGCATGGTATTTAAGCGGAGCAGGTCTTACAGCTGCACTTACGTTTTTTATTTCCGTTCTTGTAATAGCATGTCCCTGTGCATTGGGTCTTGCCACGCCTACATCTATAATGGTTGGTACAGGAAAAGGAGCAGAAAACGGGATACTTATTAAAAGCGGAGAAGCTCTTGAAACAGCTCATAAAATAAGGACAGTGGTATTAGATAAGACGGGAACAATTACAAAAGGGAAACCTGTACTTACAGATATAAGAACATACGGGAGATATGATAAAAATGAAATTTTAAAAACAGCAGCAAGTGTAGAAAAACATTCTGAACATCCTTTGGCTGAAGCTATAGTTAATAAAGCTGAAGAAATGAATATTGAATTTAAAGATTATGACAAGTTCAGAGCAATGCCGGGATACGGAATAAGAGCTGAAATAGAAGGAAAAGAAATACAGATAGGAAACAAAAAATTGATGAATTCCAGAAAAATAGATTTATCAGAAAGTGAATCGGATTATAATTTGTTGTCTAATGAAGGGAAAACACCTATGTTTATTTCAATAGAAAATGAACTTGCAGGTATAATAGCAGTAGCGGATGTTGTAAAAGAAACAAGCAAGGAAGCTGTGAATAAATTGCATAAATTGGGATTGAAAGTTATAATGCTTACAGGGGACAATGAAAAAACAGCAGATTATATAGCAAAAAAAGTAGGAATAGATAGTGTAATTTCGGAAATACTTCCTTATCAAAAAGCTGAAGAAATAAAAAAATTACAGTCTCAAGGAGAATTTGTGGCAATGGTAGGTGACGGAATAAATGATTCGCCAGCATTGGCACAGGCAAATGTAGGAATTGCTATAGGAAGCGGTACAGATATAGCAATTGAGTCAGCTGATATAGTTTTAATAAAAAATGATTTGAATGATGTGGCCGGAGCTATCGCTTTGAGTAAAGCCACAATTACAAATATTAAGGAAAATTTATTCTGGGCATTTTTCTATAATGTAATAGGAATACCTTTTGCAGCCGGTATTTTTTATGTCTTATTTGGAGGGCCTAAACTTGACCCTATGATTGCGGCTTTTGCTATGTCTTTCAGTTCAGTATCGGTCTTATTGAATGCTTTGAGACTTAAACTTTTTAAAGTTGCCGGATAGATATAAAAGCTGTATCGGAAAAATGATACAGCTTGTTTTAATATTAAATTAATTATGATGAAACTGTTTTAGAATTTAATTGGAATTATAATTTTTGGAAAAAGTTCGACAAAAACTACCGACTCAAATTATTTTCTGTCAGGGGTCATTACAATTCTTATATTCTTACTATAGGTTACAGAATTTTTAACACTCAAAATTGTACTTGGAAAACAATAAACTCGATTTATTCAGATAATCTAAAGATATTTTGGGTAAATTTTTCAAAAAATGTGTAAAAAAATTTGAGTCTTTTTTATTTTTAAGTTTTAAAAATTATCAAGGTATGAAAATTTTCTTTTAGAAGTTTTCCAACCTAATATTTTTTCCAAATTAACATTTTGAGTAGATTGAATAATTCTTTTCTTAATATCGGGATTATTTTTAACAAGCTGTGTAAGTAATTCTTTGGTTTCACGCCTTTTACTTGAAGTTTTTCCGGCAGTAACGGTGCAGCCACAGTTCATAGCCGCTATACCATTATTTCTTACCCATTTTATGATGGATTTTTCTTCTACATAAAATAAAGGTCTTATAAGTTCAATATCAAAATTATCGGATTTTAATTTAGGGAGCATAGTTTCAAATTTTCCCATATAAAACATACTCATTAATGTTGTTTCAACAACATCATCGAAATGATGACCTAAAGCCAGTTTATTACAACCAAGGGAAGTAGCCTTTGTATACAAACTTCCGCGACGCATTTTTGCACACATGTAGCAGGGATAATCTTGGGCAATTTGCCCTGCAATTTCAAATATATTATCATCATATATTTCGCATGGGATATTCAAATGTTTCAGATTTTTTTTCAAATTTTCCAAATTTATTTTGTTGAATCCGGGATTCATTGAAATAAATATAAGTTCAAAACAAGTTTTACTTGCTCTTTTTAGCTCCTGAAAAAGTTTTGAAAGTAGAAGACTGTCTTTTCCTCCTGAAATAGCAACGGCAATTCTGTCACCGTCTTTTACCATTTCAAATTCTTTTAATGCTCGTATAAAAGGTGACCAAAGGTCAGAACGGTACTTTTTCTGAATACTTTTTTCTATTTCATTAAGAGGTTTTAAAGAAACAAGAGGAAGTATAGCTTCACAGGACGTATTTCCTATATTTCCAATTTTTATATCATTTATATTATTTTCGGAATTATTATTCATTGATTTTATTATTCTCCTTTTAATTTATCTTAGTTATTATATAATTGTTTTAAATATATTTCAAGAAGATAATAAAAATGGTATAATAACAAAAATAAAGAAAACAAATATAAAAGGAAAGTCTAAAAATGAGAAAAAATGGAGAAGAAACGTTAACATTATTAAATAATATGAAAATTATACAGAGAAATGATTTTCAGAATTTTACACTTGATTCGGTATTATTGAGTGATTTTGTAAAAATAAACAGGAAAACTAAGAAAATACTTGATATAGGAACAGGATGTGGAATTATTCCTCTTATTTTAGGAAATAAATCAACAGCCGAAATAATCGGAATAGAACTGTATAATGAAATGTCAAAGATTGCTGAAAAAAATATTGAATATAATAATTTAAGTGAGCGCATAAAAATAGTTAATGAAGATATTAGAAATTATACAAAAATATTTAAAAAAGATGAATTTGACTCAATAGTAACAAATCCTCCCTACTTTGAATATAAAGGAGATATAAATCAGACTAATAATTTAAAACAGTTGGCATTTGCAAGACACAATATAGATTTGACCATTGACAGAATAATTGAAATATCAAGTTATTTGTTGAAAAACAGGGGATCCTTTTCAATGGTTTTCAGAAGTGACAGACTTACGGAAATAGTGTCATTACTTACAAATTATAATTTAGAACCGAAAAGAATGAGAATCTGTTATACCAAAAAGAAAGGAAATGCAAAAATTTGTCTTATTGAAGCAATAAAAGATGCAAAAAAGGGACTTATAATAGAAGAGGCTGTTTATGTATATAATGAAAAAGGAGAAAAAAGCATTTATATAGAAAATCTGTATGGAAAGGAGGATTTAAAATGCTGGAAATAATATTATTAATATTGGGTATTCTTGTTATTCGATTTATTTTTAAATCTGCAAAATTTATCATTAAAATAGCTGTAATCGGTTATTTGTTGTTTTTATTATTTAAATATAAAGATATTTTTTTGCCGGGATAAAAATATCGAAGTTTATCTAGTAATTATACTATTATTTAAGAAAATGAAAAGATTAATTTATATTTTTTATCAGCAATATATAATAGGAAATAAGTTCGAAGTTGTATAAACGGAAAATATATTTTGATGAGAAATAAAGTATTGAAAGCAAGAGAAAATAGTGTTTAAAATTAATAAACTAAAATCTAAAAATAAAAAAATCAAAAAAACTATAAAATTTTTGTTGAAAAAAATTTTTAAATATTGTAAAATGATTATTGTTAAGTTTTAAATGCGAGTGTGGTGGAATGGTAGACACGCTATCTTGAGGGGGTAGTGGACTAAGTCCGTGTGGGTTCAAGTCCCGCCACTCGCACCATAAGGAAATTGATATTTAATAATATAAAATAAATCATATATAAAAGGCTGTTTCATAAGTTAATGAAATTTACAAACTATAAGTAATATACTTTTAATGTTTTATAGATTATTGATTTTATAAAAGTGATTAAAATGTATAAATTTAGAGTTGATATATTTTTTAAGTTATGAAACAGTTTTATTTTTATAGAACTTATAAAATTTTATAGTAATAGATTGAAAAATATATTATATGGACTTTAGAAAGAACAATACAGGAGAAAAAATCAAATAATAATAATAATTAAAATTATAATCGAATAAATTTTATAAAACATATTATAAATTATATTGCTAAAAATATTTAATATAAAGTATAATGTCAGAATCAATTATTACGGTTGTTGATAAAGTGAAGAAATACATATAATATTTCCGCTTATTGAAAAAATATAAAAAATAGGGTATACTTTTGTATTATATTATAGAAAGTAAGGAACTAAAATGAAAAAGATAATGATAATATTATTTTCAGTTTTAATTGTTTCCTGTTCGGAAAACACTCAAAATAAGAAAAATGAAAATGATAGAATATCTGAAAAGATTGAAAAACAACAAAATAATAATAAAACAGAAGATTTAAAGTTACTGACATACTCAAATTTAGTTGATAAAAAAACTCAGGAAGAACTGAAAAATGAATTGCTGAAAGCAGGAATACAGCATAATGATATAGAAAATTTTTTAGAAAGTGTGAATTATTTTAATAGTGAAATTGATAATGAAAGTCTTGTAAAAGAAGGATTTATCACTTCCGACAGTTTAAATCCTGATTATAATATTGAAGTTATTCAAAATAAATGGGAAGAAAAAAATTCTTTATTTCCGGGATATAATTGCAGGATTACTTCTTTTGGACTCATGAAAGATTACATTTCTTTGGGAAATCCTGAAATTAATGATACAAGTCAGCTTTTTATAGATGAGGAAGCATTAAATAGTACACCTTTAAAAAAATTTAATGAAAATGAAAGAAAGATATTCAACAGTTTTTTTTCAATAATAAAAACTGAAAAAACAAAAGATATTGATAAACATATAATTAAGGTTAAGGAAGATTGGAGAAAAAAGAATATAACTTTTAAAAAGAATGATAAACTTTCTTTAATATCGGTATTTTTTCATTCATTAATTACTCCTGAAGAAAATTTTCTGTTTATCGGACATGCCGGTGTTTTAATTAACTCTGACAATGGAAAACTCATTTTTATTGAAAAGTTGTCTTTTCAAGAACCATATCAAGTTTTAAAATTTGATAATCGGACTCAGCTGAATGATTATCTTATGAATAAATATGATGTTGAATGGGGGCAGGAAACTGCGAGTCCTTTTATTATGGAAAATGATGAATTGATGGATGGATACAGGTTAAATCCGAATAAAGGTAAAAAATAAAAAAATATGGTAGTAAAAAGTTTTGTAAATAATAATTATAATAGAAAGGAGAAGTATGATTCAAATGAAAATAAAAAATATTTCGTTTATTTTGATAGTTTTAATGATGATGCTTTCAATAAATTCGGAATCATACGCAAAAGTGACAAAAATGAATGTAAAATTTAAGACAAACAAAGGAGAAATTAATGTAAAATTATTTTCTGAAAAATCTCCTGTTACAGTGGCCAGTTTTGTAAATCTTGTAAGGCGAGGTTATTACAACGGACTCAAATTTCATAGGGTTATAGAAGATTTCATGGCACAGGGAGGAGATCCCACAGGTACAGGAATGGGAGGTCCGGGATATAGATTTGAAGATGAAGTGAAAAATGGACTGGATTTTTCAGTTCCGGGAAAACTGGCGATGGCAAATGCGGGTCCGGGAACAAATGGAAGTCAATTTTTTATAACAACTGTACCTACAGAGTGGCTTAACGGAAATCATACTATTTTTGGAGAAGTAGTATCGGATAAAGATTTACAAGTAGTAAAATCTCTTACAAATGGAGATATAATGGAAACGGTAACAATAAGCGGAGAAGGAATAGAAGAATTTCTGAAAAAGCATAAAAATAGAATAGATGAGTGGAATAAAGTGTTGGATAAATAAGTTAAAAAAACGAAATGTTATTTTGATTTGTTTTCATAAAAAGTGGATAACTATATATAATTTATTTAAATGCTGTACTTTAGATATCTCAAATTTCGATTGAATAAGAACATATGATGTATTTAAATTTATAAATAACTTTTGTAATATTTTGAACTTTAACATGTGATGTTTTTTATTATTGTAAATTAAATTTATAAGAATAAATATTGATTTTTTTAGAAAATAAAATTATTTTATCATTATAAATAACTTTTGTAATTAAAATAATATTTTAACAATATATGATAAAAAGTCAATACTGTATATTATAAAAATTTAGTTTAAGGAATTATATTATAAAACATTGTATCTGGGTAAATATTATACAATAAAAAGAAAATTATAACGTAAGAAAGAAGGTAATAAAATGAAAAAAATAAAAAAGCGATATAAAAAATCCAAACAGACAGTTTTTTATTTACAAATAGAATATGATTTTGAAGAAAAGAAAAATAAAATAGAAGGTAAGTTTGTTATATTTAATATGAATATTTCTTTTTATGAAATAAATATTTTTATTTACTCTAAAATTCCTATATGTTTTATAAAAATAGGATTTTTGAGATTAGTAGTGTGGCTTATCTATATAATGTTGCATCAGTTTGTTTTATTTGAAATTAAGAAGTGAAATGTTATTTTCGTTATTAATAAAGTTTGTAAAAAATTAAAAATATATAGATAAAAAACTAAGTATAAAATTTTATAATTTTCTTATTGATATAGAAATATTAAAAATATAATTCGATTTTGTATAGAAAAATTTTAAAAACAAAAAATTGAAAATCAAAAAAAATGAATTTAAAAGATTTGAATACATTTAGAAATAAAATAAAAAATATATTAAACTTATTATTTGAAAAAAATAAAAAGTGGGGTATAATAAAATTAGAAAAAATAATTGAAATAAAATTCAAAGTAGAAAAGAGGTAG
Source organism: Leptotrichia sp. OH3620_COT-345 (assembly GCF_003932895.1). Classification (NCBI taxonomy): domain Bacteria; kingdom Fusobacteriati; phylum Fusobacteriota; class Fusobacteriia; order Fusobacteriales; family Leptotrichiaceae; genus Leptotrichia; species Leptotrichia sp. OH3620_COT-345. The sequence continues at coordinate 39,007 of NZ_RQYW01000014.1, forward strand.
TTTATGGAAGTAATGGAATACAGACTGAAAGTTTATTTATTAAGAGATATAAAGCAGGAGGATGCATTAACTAACATTGCAAAACTTGTGGATAGTTCCTTTTTAAAAAATGAAGAATTAAAAGAAATGCATAAGAAAAATATATATAAACCTTACTGTTTTAATTCTTTTTTTCCATTGGAAAAAGACGGAGTACATAAAGAAGGAAATATATATACTGTAATTTTAAGAATGTTGAATGTATCTGAAACTTTAAAAATTCATTTTGAGAAAGTTTTGGTAGGGTGTTTTACAGACAGTATAAAACTTCTTACAGTAGAAAAAAGAAAAATTTATCCCAAAATGATTGAAAAAATTTATTCTTTAACACCTTGTATAGTGAAAAATGATGAAGGATATTGGAGAGATATGTTCAGTATTATTGATTTTGAGCGTTGGTTGAAAGAAAATTTGATAAAAAAATATAATTATTTTTATAATGAAAAAATAGATGAGAATTTTGAACTTTCCAATTATATAGTATTTGAAAATAAAGGTCCGATATCTGTTAAAATGAAAAATATAAAATTGCTTGGTGAAAAAATAACATTACATATAGCACATAATGAAACTGCCCAAAGGTTAGCCTATATGGCTTTAGGAACAGGTATACTTGAGGTCAATGCCAGAGGATTGGGATTTGTCAATTCCCGTTTTTACACTTAAAGGAGGTAACGGTATATGCTAAATGAAGTAATGGAAATATTTGAAAAGGAATATTCAGAAAAACAAGATAAACTTATAACGGATTCTTATATTTTATCTGTGGGAACATATGTAAAAATGAATTTAGACGGGAACTATGAAATTTTTGAAATTGATAAAAATTTTGATAAAGATTCTGATATATATGAATATTTTAGAGAACGAGATTATTACTCCACTTTAATTGATATGAATAAACCTATTGATCCGAAAAAGAAAATTCATTCAAATCAAATATACTCATTTTTTGTAAAAAAAGAAATACTCGAAACTATAGATAATGCAAAAAAACTCACAAATGAAATAATAAATAAATATTATGAAATATTATCGGAACCTGAAAAAAAATATTCCAAAAATGCAAAGGAAATATTTTTAGGAATAGAAAAAAAGGATAGAATAACTGATAAAGAATTAGTTCAAAAAATAAAAAATAGTATTATAAATAATTTAGATAACATAAGAGAAAAGTATAAAAGAGATAAAAATTATTTGAAAATATTTATTGATACTGATATTGAAGAATATAAAAAAGAACAGAAAAAATATTTATTACCTAATATTTATAATACTGTAGATTATAATGAAAAGTTAGAAAATAATAAAATTTACGGGCTTCCCAATAATAATATGCAGCTGAACAGTAAAAAAATATATTTGAAAAATAAAACTAGAAAAAATGAAGTTCCTATACTGGTATCTACAGAAAAAATATTACTGCAGAATAACTTGTTTAAGTATCTTTTTAATTGTGCAAATGAGGGACGGTATGATGTTTATTTTGACAATTTGAAAGATGAGATAATTTCTTTGGAAAAAGGGAAATTACCCGATAGAGAAATAAGGGGATATTATTTAAGATTAAAAAAAGGAAAAGAAGTTGAAATACATGATATAGATATTGTAACAGAATATTCTACAGACATATCTATAATACTTCACGAATATTTAGAATATGAAAAAAAGGACTTTAAATTTGAAATCATAAATTATGGAGAAGACTTGGAGAATTTAAAAAGATTAAGTCAAGTAATAAATGAAGTTTTATTTAATAAATATCTTAATAATAATTATTATTCCACTCCCAAAGATATTAAAATATATGATGAAAATTTAAAACAAAATTTATTATTTACAAGAAAAGCATTTCATACTTGGTTTTATAAAGGAAATGATACTCAAGTAAAACAAATATGGGATAAGTTGTGTTTATCTTTAATAAAACATAATGTGTTAAATAAAAGAAAAGAGAAAGCGATAGCTCAGTTTAATTTATTTTGTGAATTAAAAAAATATTTTAATAAAGGAGAAAATAAAATGGCGGATATATTGCAGGAAAAAATAAAATTATTGAAAGAAAAGCTAGATTCCGGTAAAGATGATGAAAAATTATATGATGATAGTGAATATTTTATAGCAATGGGACAGGCAGCAGGTTATTTAATAGATAAAAGTCTGTCCTCTCGTAAGGAAGTATTAAATGGACAATATTTAAGAAATTTATTAAATATAAAAAATGATAAGAAATTAAAGAGTAATTTAAAAAGATTATTAGTGAAATATTCATATGCAGCAGGTGAATTTCCAAAATTTAAAAAATTAACGGCTATGGTCGAAGGATATGTTTTAGATAATCCCGGAGTAATAAATGAAGATCTTATTATAGCCGGTTATTTGCATAAAAATATAATGTATATGAAAAAAGAAAATAAATAAAATGGAGGATGATATTTATGAAGACAAAAATTTTTGGAGTATTTGGGATTAAAAGCGTAATGGCAAACTGGAATGCAGATTTTTCAGGATATCCAAAAGAAACAAATAATGGGGAAATATTCGGTAGTGATAAAGCATTTAAGTTTCCTATGAAAAAAATGTGGGAAAACACAGGAGAAAAAGTTTTATATATAAAATCTTATAAGATAGCTGATGAAAAAGAAAAAGAGAGAGTTGTAAGACCTAAATCTCTTAAAGAAAGATATGAAGAAATTTTTGAAGTGGAAGATTTAAAAAAAGAGAAAGATCAGGAAAAAGTTCTAAAAAACTTGTTTAAAGCAATAGATGTCAAGAACTTCGGTGCGACATTTGCCGAAGAAGGAAATAACATTTCCATAACGGGAGCAGTTCAGATAGGACAGGGATTTAATAAATATGAAGAAACTAATGCAGAGGAACAGCAGATATTATCTCCGTTCAGAGCTGAAAATAGAAAACAGAAAGAAGAAGGAACTGAGGCAGATGCCTCTACATTAGGAACTAAAATTGTAACTGATGAAGCACATTATATATATCCTTTTGCGATTACTCCGAATTCGTATAATGAATATGTAAAATTAGGAGTTACTGAAGGATATACGGAAGGAGATTACGAAAAATTTAAGAAAGCAGCTTTAATAGCAGCCACTTCATTTAATACAAATTCAAAGATGGGATGTGAAAATGAATTGGGAGTATTTATTGAAGTTGAAAATGACAGATATTTACCCGATTTGGCACAATATGTGGAATTTGAAAAGAGAGAAGGAGGAAAAAATATCATAAAATTAGGATTTTCAGAATTAGTAAATGGGGTAAAAGACGATATTAAGGGAATTGAAATTTACTATAATCCTTATACAACTGAAGTTAAAGGAGAATTGGAAAAGGCTAAATATTTTAATATTTTCACAATGAAAGAGGTATAAACATGAGAGAACAAGCAGTCAAGTTTACATTGAAAGGAAAAACAGCCTTTTTCAAGCAGCCTGATGTCAATTCATACGTTTATTTCACATACGGCCATATACATAAAATTGCTCTGCTCGGTATATTCGGTTCGATTTTAGGATTGAAAGGATATAATCAGCAGGGAAAGAAAAATAAGTTTCCTGAATTTTATGAAAAACTCAAAGAAATAGAAGTTTCAATTATTCCCAAAATATCATATATTCCAAAAAGTCTTCAGGTTTTTAACAATTCAGTGGGGTATGCATCAAAAGAAGAGGGGGGGAATTTAATAGTTAAGGAACAATGGCTTGTTAATCCTGAATGGGCTGTTTATTTAAAAGTGAATGATGAAAACGAAATACTGAAGGAGTTAAAAGAAAGGTTGCTAAATTATAGATTTATTTTTAATCCTTATTTAGGAAAAAATGATCATTTTGCAACAATAGAAAATACAGAAATTTTAAATTTGAAAATTTATGAAGATGTTGAAAATATTGAGCAAATAGACAGTATTTTCCCTTCAGAGATAATAGAAAAAATAGATAATCAAAGAAAAGCTGATATATTCAAATATGAAGAATTTTTACCTGTAAGTTTAAATTCTCAGACAAATCATTATGAATATGAAAAACTGTGTTTTACAAATAATGATGTGGAACTATGTAAAGAAGTTAAGCTTTACAGTGTTGAAAATAAAATTATTTATTTTATATAGTATATAGCGGAGGGATAAATGCAAATAGAAAATGTGGAACTATTTGATTTGGACGGTAAGATTAAAGAAATAGATAAAATGTATGCTCATACTAAAGAGAACTATAAAGAAACATTAAAGGAACATCTTTATAAAACTTATGAATATTTTCTGTTTTTAGTAAAAGAAAAAGGATTGGGAAAGCAGATAAAGTTTTTGGCTGAAAAACTGAAATTATCAGAAGAATCTGAAAAATTATTTTTGAAATTTTTCGTTAATGCAGTATTTTTACATGATATAGGTAAAATCAATGTAAATTTCCAAAGTGTAAAAATGAAGAACGACATATATATAAAAAATGATGTAGATAAGAGTGATACCAATCACTCTTTATTATCTGCATTTATTTATTTAAATATTTATACAGAAGAAGTAGAAGTAATAATGTCCAAAAAAGAAAAACGTATTTTGGAGGGGATACTTTTTCTAAACAGTTATGCAATATCGAAACATCATAGTTCTTTTGATATAATTAACGAGTATGGAAAAAAAATAGGAAACTTTATGAAAAAAGAAAAATATAAAGACACATGTCAACATTACGAGGTTAAAAAATTTAACCCGACTATTTCAATTAATGATGTATGTGAGAAAATACCTCCTGAGTATGTATTCATATATATCAGGTTTCTTTTTTCCTGCATATGTACGGCGGACTTTTATGCTACAGGAAGTTTTATGAACAGTAAAGCTCAAAATACTTTAAATACGATAAAAGATGAGAAAATTATAGAAAAATACAGAAATACCGAACTTTATAAAATAATCGGTAAAAGTGTGAAAGTAAATGATTTAACAAATGTTTCCGATATAAATATTTTAAGAACAAATTTATTTAAAGAAGCGGAAGAAAATATAAAAAATAATTTAAATGAACGGATTTTTTATCTTGAAGCTCCTACAGGAAGCGGGAAAACTAATATGTCTATTAATCTTGCAACAGTTCTGTTGGAGAATGACAAATCATTGAACCGACTGTTTTACATATTTCCTTTTAATACTTTAGTAGAGCAGACGGAAAAGCAGTTATTGGATATATTCGGAGAAAATTATATAGCTACTTTAAATTCCTTAACTCCTTATAAGGAAAATAAAAAAAGTGATGAAGAGGATTTTGGTAAAGATTATGAGCAGATTCTGCTTGATAGGCAGTTTATACATTATCCTATTGTTGTAACAACCCATGTAAACTTTTTTTCATATTTATTTAATATCGGGAAAGAAAGCATATTTACATTGGCAAATGTAGCTAACAGTATTATTATCTTCGATGAAATTCAATCATATAAAAACAGTATCTGGAAATATGTCATCAATCTTCTTGAAAAGTATGCGGAATTTTTAAATTTAAAAATAATAATTATGTCGGCAACATTACCTAAACTAAGTAATCTTACAGGAGAAAAAGTAGTTACTTTAATCGGGAATCCGAAAAAATATTTTGAACATCCTATTTTTAGAGAAAGAGTAAAACTTGACTATTCATTGCTTAACTTTGAGCTAAAAGGAAATTTTGACAGAAATATGGAAGAAGAAAAGTTGCTACTAAAAATAAAGGAAATTGCAAAGAAAAATGATGGAAATATATTAGTGGAATTTATAAGAAAAAAAACTGCATATGAATTTTTTGAAAAACTAAACAGTTTAAATTTTGAAAATAGGAAAATAATGCTTATAACTTCTGACGACAATAAAATTGAAAGAAACCGAATTATAAATTATTTAAAAAATGGAAATGAAGATGTAATACTTGTTGCTACTCAAGTAATTGAAGCGGGAGTGGATATAGATGTGAAATACGGGTTTAAAAATATATCAACATTGGACAGTGAAGAACAGTTTCTTGGAAGAATTAACAGAAATTCCCGGAAAAAAGGAGCAGTTGTATTTTTCTTTTATTTAGATGATCCTAAAAGAATTTATAAAGAAGATCATAGGCTTGGAGATGAACTTTCTCTTACATTATTAAATGAAAAAAATAGGGAAAATCTTTTAAATAAAGATTTTAATTCATTTTATGAAGCTGTTTTCAGAAAAATTGTTAAAAAAATAGAAAAAAATGAAAAAGGAAATGAAGAGGACATAAATAGAAATTTCAGAGATTTAAATTTTTTCGAAATAGAAGCGGTTTTTAAACTTATCGATGAAGATAAAAATGTATTTAAAGTATTTCTTAACAGGAATATCACTGATGAAAGTGGAAATATAATAAATGGGCAAGAAGTGTGGAACGACTTCTTTAGTATTCTGATTGATCAAGAAATAGGATTTGCAGAGAGAAAAGTAAAGTTATCTCAAATATATTCAAAATTGAATAATTTTATTTACGAAATTAGAGGAACACAGATAATAACATATACTGATATAATAGGAGATATTTATTATATTGAGAATGGTGAAGATTATTTTGAAAATGGGAAACTGAACATTAAAAAATTGACAGGTGAAGAAGTGGAATTTATTTAATATGATTTTGAGAGGAGGAAAAACTCTTGAAAATAAATGGAACTTTAATAAATTATTATTTTCACTGTAAAAGACAGTGTTGGTTATGTGCCAATAGATTAAATATGGAAGATGAAAGTGAGGAAGTGAGAATAGGAAGAGTTATCCATGAAAATATGGCAATGGATAATGAAAATTCTGAATTAAATGTGGAAAATATAAAAATAGATAAAATAACTAAAGAATATTTAGTGGAAGTAAAGAAATCAGATGCAGATGTACAGGCTGTAAAATGGCAGGTTTTATTGTATCTAAAGATATTAAAGGAAAAAGGAGTGGAAAGAAAAGGGAAAATAGAATTTGTAGAAAAAAATAAACAGAACAGTAAAACAATTTATCTGGAACTTACTCAAGAATTGGAAAAAGAGTTGGAATTATTAATGGAAGAAATAGAAGATTATATCCATAAAAAAAATCCGAGTGAAGTTTTAAATGATAAAAAATGTAATAAATGCTCATATTATTCATATTGTTACATATAGAAAGTGAGGAAAAAAGTATGTCTTCTTCAACACGTTATATCACATCAATGGGAGAATTAAGCAGAAAAGATAATTCGCTGATTTTTAGAAATGATAAAGGGCATAAATATATACCGATAGAAGGTGTAAAAGTAATTTATTGTTTGAATGAAGTTTCAATTAACAGTAAACTTCTGGATTTTTTGGCAAGAAATAAAATAATAGTTCATTTTTTTAATTATTACGGATATTATTCAGGAACATTTTATCCCAAGGAAGCGTATATAAGTGGAAAAGTAACTATTGCACAAGTGAAAAAGTTTGAAGAAAACAGGCTTGAAATAGCAAAGGCAATAGTGAAAGGGATCGGGATAAATATATATGAAGTGTTGTATCATTATTATAAGCATGGTTATAAAGAACTGAAGCCTTTATTAAATTGGTTAAACAAAGAAACGGGAATAATATTGAACAAACTCGATAATATTAAGCAAGTTCTTTACTTGGAAGGGAGTATATGGAAAAGGTTTTATGAAACTTTTCCGATTTATTTACCTGAAGATTTTATGTTTAATAAAAGAGTTAAAAGGCCGCCTGATAATCCTATGAATGCTTTAATTTCTTTCGGAAACAGTATGCTTTATACAAAAGTTATCTCTCAATTGTATAAAACTCATTTAAATCAAGGAATCAGCTATCTTCATGAACCTTTTGAATCGAGGTTTTCATTAAGCTTGGATATTAGTGAAGTGTTTAAACCTGTAATAGTGTATAAAACTATATTTGAACTGGTAAATAATAAAAAAATACAAGTGAACAAACATTTTGAAAAACAGCTGAACTATTGTCTATTAAATGAAAATGGAAGAAAAATATTTATTGAAAATTTTGAAAAAAGGTTGGAAAGCTCTTTTGAACACTCTAAGTTAAAAAGAAAAGTTACATACAATACGGCAATAAAATTAGAGGGATATAAATTAATAAAAAATTTAGTAGAAGGTGAAAAATTTATACCGTTTAATTTAAAGGAGAAAATTTGATGAAGCTTGATAAAAATTATAATTATGCTTTTGTTTTTTATGATATACAGGAAAAAAGAGTAAATAAAGTTTTTAAGATTTGTAAAAAATATTTGGAACATCATCAAAAATCGGTTTTTAGAGGGAAAATATCGCCTTCACAAATATTAAAGCTGGAAAAGGAATTGAAAAAAGTAATTGATGAAAAATATGATTATGTAAGTTTTGTCTTAATGGTCAATGAATATAATTTTTTTGAACATAGCTTAGGTGAATGCAAAGAAGATGAACTATTTATTTAAATGAAAAAAGATTTACATATGTTTTTTAAATTGTTTATTGATTTGAAAAAATTATTATAAATAAAAGCCATATTTATTATTTAATATATTAATAAAAATAAAGGAACTAATTTTGAAAATTTTAAATAAAATGTAGTAATATTTTTTATGATAATAGTATTGTTTTTTAGCTTTTTTGACGAAATTAGGATATTATAATTTTTAAATTATATAATAATTAATTTTAACTCTAAAGATATGTTGATTAAAAATATGTTTAAAATAAAAAAACTGACTTGACGGTATATAAATTATATCCAAAAACTTATATTTAATAACATTATAAAATAAATTATTAAAAAAATATTGTCGGTTGGAAGAAAAAGATATACAATGATTGATATGATAGGTATGCTCTACTATGATAAATACTAAATATGATAGAATTAATCAGCATTGAATAAGAACATGTGATGTATTTAAATTGTTAAATGATTATGAAACTTTTATTTTTTCTATAGATTGAATAAGAACATGTGATGTATTTAAATAACGAGATACTGAAAGAAACAAAAGAAAACAGTAAATTGAATAAGAACATGTGATGTATTTAAATCTTTTAGATATAGGTGCAACTTCAAGAGGAGCATATATTGAATAAGAACATGTGATGTATTTAAATTATTCTTTTAATGTACTAGGAAGTATTGATATAGGAATTGAATAAGAACATGTGATGTATTTAAATGTGTTTTAATTACAGCGTGGATAGCTTCCTCCCCTAATTGAATAAGAACATATGATATGTTAAGTATTGTAAATTGAAAAATTCTTAAATTATAAAAAATTACAATATTATTGATTTTTTAGGTATATTTTAATATAAAGGGTTGTTTAAATATGTTTTCTATGTAATAATAGATATAAAAAATAATCAAAAAGAAAGGAAGAATTGAATAAATATATAATTTATTCTGATACAAAGTATGTTGAAAAAATTTTTAATATTATTTCTATTATTATCTTCGCTAAGTTTTACAGTTCAATATGAAATTGTAAAAAAATCAAATGTAAATTTAACAATATCTGGAATGAAATCTAATGCTGAAAAGATTGCAAATAAAGTAAAAAATGAAATAGAGAAAAGAAAATTAATAGAAAATATAAAAAAAGGATATAAATCTCGACTTTCAAAAAGTGACAGAAACGAAATTGAAGAAAAATTTTTAAATATAATGTTTACTTTTTATCTTCGAATATTTGAAAAGGAGCTAGAAAATACTAATATACAAATAGAAAAAATAAATTATATTTCTTTTAATAAAGCAATTGTAACTTTGATGATTAAATTTCCTGATGAAGCCTACTTTCAAGAAGAAATATTTGAAAAAAAAGTAGCTGAGGCATTTGAAAAGAAAACAGGAGAAAATTTAGAAAAATTAGATTTTGATATATTAGTTGAAGAAAAGGCAAAAAAATTATTGGATGAGCTTTCAATTGTTATAAATAAAGTATTTGAAAAGGAAAAGATAAATGTTAAAAATTATAAAATAAAAAAGAAAACAATTAAAGCTGTAAAAATTAATAAAAACTGGGAAATAGAGGGTATACTAAGCATATTTGATTAGCTTTTAATAAATAAGATTGTATATAAGAAAAAGTAGTAAATATAATAATTTTAAGCATTTAAATTTTATTATTCACAATCGAAAGAGCATATAAAAATTATATAAATATTTAAATCTAAAGCTATTTAACTGTAAAAATGGTTGTTTATATAAAGTTGTCTTATTTATAATAAATTTATTAAATTATAAAAATGGTATATTAAAATCAATTAAAGATAAGTGAATTTTAATTTTTAAATATAGTTAGAAAAATAATTTTAACTTATAAGGCGTTATCTTATTAATTTAACTCAGGATATTAAAAAATATAATACTGATAAATATTTTATAAGTTAAATATAAAATTATTTTATTAAGAGATAATTATTAAAAATAATCATTAAAATGTTTATAGATTTGAGATTTTACATATAAAATAAAAACTTGAAAACTCAATATTTTCCATGTGTAAAAAAAATAATAAAATATTCTTGACAAAGAACAAATAAATATGCTAAACTTAGCAAGTAATGTGTGGGTGAATGTCCGAACGGCTAAGGGACCGGTCTTGAAAACCGGCAAGGCGAAAGCTCTCAGGGTTCGAATCCCTGTTCACCCGCCATATTTATTTAAATATTGTGGAGAAGTGGCAGAGAGGCCGAATGCGCTCCCCTGCTAAGGGAGTATCCGGGCTAAAACTTGGATCGAGGGTTCAAATCCCTCCTTCTCCGCCATTTTTTTGTATAAAATGCATCCATAGCTCAATTGGATAGAGCGTCTGACTACGGATCAGAAGGTTGTGGGTTCAACTCCTGCTGGGTGCGCCATCTAATTTTTAATAAGTTTATATAAATTTTAAATGAAAAATACTCACTGATTTTCAGTGAGTATTTTTCAAAACGTTATTTCTATATCATTATAGTTATATACTATGTTTTAGATTTTTTATTGAAAGTGAAAGTAAACAGAATTCAGCAATCTTAAAAAATCTAAGCAGTATTAACTTTTTCGGGGCATTGAATTTTTTGTCTTATGAAATATTTTTTAATACTTTAATATCTTATTTTTTTAGATATTAAATAAATGGAATTATTACTACTTTTTATAAATTTTGATAATAATTAATTTTTTAAAATATTTATTATATTAAAAAAATATTGACAATTTTAGTATAACTTTCTAAAATGTATTTAAAAACGAGATGATTATTAATGTTTAATGGAAAATTAATAAAGTAAAAAATAAAGGTAAGTATAAAATAAAAAAATTTTGTAAAAAATTAAAATTGTCAAATATAAAAATAAGAAGAAAAATTAGAAAAGACAATTATAGTAATTAGATATAATATATTAAAATTGAATAAAGGAGTCAGATTTATGTGAGTAGGATGCATTGTAGTTTTAGTTGTAAGTGCAGGTGTACTTATAGATGATATAAAGAAAAAGAAAGAAATAAAAGATGAAAAAGATAAAGAAAAAAATGAAACTTCGTAAAAAGACTTTTATTTTTAAGAAATTGAGGCATAATATTGAGGTAAATTATAAAGAAGATAGTTTTTTACTATGTTTATTTTTTCAGGGATAAGATTTATAGGAACTTGTAATTAATTATATTCTTAGAAATTTAATAAACAATATTTATTATGATAGTGATGATTATTGTGTGTTATATTGTACAAATATACAAATAAAGAAAAAATATTGAGATTATATTTATTTTTAAATGGAAAAGAGAAAAATAAATATAAATGATTTTTTGTAAGATACTTCTATAAATTTTATTGTAAGAGTCTGTATATGACACCGATGATGAGAGAGTATATACAGGTATTAAAGTTAATAGTGATTATATTGAAGAATTTGAAAATTTTCAGAAATTTTGAATGAAAAGGTATTATTTTACTGAAGATAAGGTTTATTAACCAATATAAAAACTGAAAATACACGATCTGGTGAAAATAAGAAAGTTGAAAAAAGTAGTATGAAATTTCTGATATTAAAATTTTTGTTAATGATTTTTTTACTTATGTAACAAGGAGTTTAGCGAATAAATGCTTTTTTATTGAAAAAATAGAAAAAGTGTGGTATTATTCATAATATTAATTTAGCTAAAAAGAAATTGTTAAGTTTTTTTTAGTTGTGCGTGTCAAATTTATATTTGTATACGTTATTTTTTATTGAAAGGTAGATTAGGTGAATAATTATGGCAAAAATTATAGTCCCTGAAAATTATGATGCAAAATATGGGATAATGGAAACTGAAAAAGCTATAAAATTAATAAAAGATTTTTTTGAGGCGGAACTATCAAAGGAATTAGGATTAACCAGAATATCAGCACCATTATTTGTAAAAAGAGAAACAGGACTGAATGATAATTTGAATGGAGTAGAAAGACCTGTAAGCTTTGAAATGAAAGATTATGAAGGTAAAATTATTGAAATTATACATTCGTTGGCAAAATGGAAAAGATTGGCATTAAAAAGGTATAAAGTTTCTTTAGGAGATGGTATTTATACTGATATGAATGCAATAAGACGTGATGAAGAATTGGATAATACTCATTCAATTTACGTGGATCAGTGGGACTGGGAGAAAGTTATTACAAAAGATCAAAGAAATATAGAGTTTTTAAAAGAAACTGTAAGAAAAATATATAATGTGTTCTTAAAAACGGAGGATATGCTTGTAAATAAATATTCTAAATATAAAAAATTTTTACCTGAAAAAGTTACATTTATAACTTCGCAAGAATTAGAAAATATATATCCTAACTTATCACCTGAAGAAAGAGAAAATAAATTTGCAAAAGAAAATGGAGCTATTTTTATAATGCAAATAGGAAAAATTCTTAATTCAGGTAATAAACATGATGGAAGAGCTCCTGATTATGATGATTGGGAATTAAATGGAGATTTGATTATGTGGAATCCTGTACTTGATAAAGCTTTGGAATTATCATCTATGGGAATTAGAGTAGACGAAAAATCCCTTGTAAAACAACTAGAAATTTTACATTTAGAGAATAGAAAAAAACTTCAGTATCATAAGATGCTTTTAAATGGGGAACTTCCATTAACAATTGGTGGAGGGATTGGACAGTCAAGGATTTGTATGTTTTTGCTTCAGAAAGCACACATTGGAGAAGTTCAGGCTTCAATATGGTCTGATGAAATAGTGGAAATATGTGAAAAAAATGGAATAAATTTGTTATAAATTAATAATATAAATTTAATAATGAAATTTTAGAATAAGTGGTAATAATTAATTAATTTATTTATTTGTTTATTATACTGCTTATTCTATTTTTTTGGTTGTTTTTATTAAAGTAGAAAAATATTACAAATTATATATTTTATTTTTTATAAAATTCAATAAAATTATTAGTAAAAAATGATTTTTGATTTTTTAGAGTACATACTACTTGTAATTCTGGAATTGTTTCTAATTTATGAGATGTTCTCAAAGATTAAAAGCAAAATAAATATGCTTTATTTTTGAAGAAAATAATACAAATTGAAGTAACTGTTATTTTTTAACTTTAAAATAATTATATAAATAGTTTAAATTTATGATAGTAACGAATATTAAAAGTTATTTATAAAATTCAATTCCCAACCTAAGAATATATAAATTATATGAAAAAACTGATTTTTAAGTATTATAAAGTAAATTATCAAAAAAATGTTGTCACTTGGGAAAAAAAGGTATATAATAAAAATATAATCTGAGATTTTTATTATGAGGAATATTAGATATTATAGAATAAATCGGCATTGAATAAAAACATATGATGTATTTAAATGAAAATGGGAAAATATATGCGTTAGGAAATTCAGGAATTGAATAAAAACATATGATGTATTTAAATATTGCTTTTTCCATTGTTTTTTCTGCTATTTCTTCCATTGAATAAAAACATATGATGTATTTAAATTTTATTAATTCTTGCGTGTTTGCTTTTTCTCTGTTTATTGAATAAAAACATATGATGTATTTAAATACTTCAATACTGTTTTTGTCGAATTCTTTTATAACAGCATTGAATAAAAACATATGATGTATTTAAATATGGAAACGAAACAAAACAAGCTATCAAATATACAATTGAATAAAAACATATGATGTATTTAAATTTATAAATCTACTCTCTATTCTAGACCTTAGCTGATATTGAATAAAAACATATGATGTATTTAAATATATTAAAACCATAACTTTGGCTTGTATTCCTTCTAATTGAATAAAAACATATGATGTATTTAAATATTTTTTCCTCAATAGTCATAACTTACTCCTTAAAATTGAATAAAAACATATGATGTATTTAAATGAAAAAGAAAACGTAATTGAAAATTTAGAAGGAATATTGAATAAAAACATATGATGTATTTAAATAGAGAAGACACGGGATGTATATAGGAGATAATGAGATTGAATAAAAACATATGATGTATTTAAATTACTCCGGAGTATACTTATCATCTTCAGAATAATAATTGAATAAAAACATATGATGTATTTAAATTATTTTATAAGCTCCAATTCCGTCCTATCTGCATGCATTGAATAAAAACATATGATGTATTTAAATTAGTTAAAGACTTTCTTATATATCTCAGTACTCATATTGAATAAAAACATATGATGTATTTAAATATAACATGCTCCTTATTGGAGTATTGGTTTATTAAAATTGAATAAAAACATATGATGTATTTAAATTTGTGTAGCTCTTCTTGGGACATTTTTTGTCCCTTTATTGAATAAAAACATATGATGTATTTAAATACTACAAGACTTTTTACCCCTTTTATTCCCGCTATAATTGAATAAAAACATATGATGTATTTAAATTACTCTTGTATCTTTTTAATGTCAATTTCTTCTTTATTGAATAAAAACATATGATGTATTTAAATTTCCGTAAAAATCCCCATATTCGTAGAAGTTTTTGTAATTGAATAAAAACATATGATGTATTTAAATTGGTCATATCTGGGAGTCATTATTGCCTCAGCTAGAATTGAATAAAAACATATGATGTATTTAAATTACTCCTACTTTATTGTTCAAAATTATATAATCTTATTGAATAAAAACATATGATGTATTTAAATTCTTTTGACATATCCTTAACAGTTTCCGGATTAAAATTGAATAAAAACATATGATGTATTTAAATTTCTGCCATTTTTGCTTATATATTGCATAGTTATGATTGAATAAAAACATATGATGTATTTAAATTTCTTTCACCCATTATTCTTCCTCAATTTCTATTTATTGAATAAAAACATATGATGTATTTAAATAAATTAACCATCCCTGAAGCATACCTTGAAATTCCAATTGAATAAAAACATATGATGTATTTAAATAGCATAAACATAGCTGGTATTCCAACAAGGGATTTTATTGAATAAAAACATATGATGTATTTAAATTGTCATATTTTATAGGATGATATTACTATTAAAATATTAAAAGATATTATATTGTTAGAAAAAATTAAAAGCATTTTGTTTAACTTCTTCTTTTTTGACATAAGACTAATTTAATAAATGCTTAAGAAAAACATAAATTGAAATTCATAGTATTGCATTATATTAAAAAAAATGTTATTATTCTAAAATATATGTTAACGTAGGAATATATAAATAAAAATGTAGGATAGTAGGAGGAAACAATGAAAAAAGTATTATTATTACTGACATTAGTTACAGTATTTATTTTAAGTTGTAAGAAAGAAAAAAGCAGTGTAGAAGGGCAGAAGGAAAAGAAAAAAATAAAAATCGGAATTACACAAATAGTTACTCACCCAGCTTTAGATAGCGCAAGAAAAGGATTTAAAGATGCTATTGAAGAAGTAGGACTAGAAGTAGTGTATGATGAAAAAAACGCTAATGGAGAAATAACAACAGCAAATTTAATAGCAAACAATTTTGTGAATTCAAAAGTAGATTTAATATATGCTATAGCTACAAGTACAGCTCAGGCAGTAGTCCAATCGACTAAAGAAATACCTGTAGTTTTTTCTGCAATTACAGATCCTGAATCAGCGGGTCTAGTAAGAGAAAATGTAACAGGAATAAGTGATAGAGTGGACATTAAACAACAGTTGGAATTATTAATGAAAATAAATGGTGAAATAAAAAAAATAGGAATAATATACAATTCATCGGAAGCGAATTCAAAAATACAAGTAGAAGATTTAAAAAAAGCAGCAAAGGAGTTTAATATTGTTATTATTGAAAAAAGTGTTACTCAGGTAAGTGAAATTCCACAGGTATCAGATAGTCTCATAAGAGAAAGTGATGCTATTTATTTGCCTACTGATAATTTAGTTGCTTCGGTGGTGAATTTGATAACAGAAAAAGCAGTAAATGAGAAAAAAATAGTATTTGGGGCAGAAGCAGCACATGTTAAAGGTGGAGCTTTAGTAACTCAAGGAGTAGATTATTATGAAATGGGAAAAGAAGCCGGGGAATTAGCTATAGAAATATTGAAAAATAATAAAAAGCCTTCAGAAATAAAGTATAAAGCAATGGAATTAGGAGATATAATTGTAAATTCAAAAGTACTTGAAAAATTAGGTATTAAATTACCTGAGGAAATAGAAAACAAATTGAAAGTTATAGATTAAAATTAATGTGATAAAAAAGTGTGGAGGAATTAGAGTATGAAAAAAGTGTGGTTATCGGTGTTAGTTTGCTTAATGATTTTAATGTGTGGAGATAAAAAAGAAGATAAAAATATGAATACAAAGGATAATACTTTTGAAAAAAGTTATAAAATCGGAATTACTCAAATAGTTACTCATCCGTCTTTAGATTTGGTAAAGGACGGGTTCAAAAAAGCATTTGAGGAGGCAGGAATTAAAGCTGACTTTGATGAAAAAAATGCTGAAGGTACTATAGCAAATGCGAATTTAATTGCAAATAATTTTAAAAATGATAAAAAGGATATAGTTTTAGGTATAGCAACTCCTTCGGCACAAGCTTTGGTAAATAATATAGCAGATATTCCGGTGCTATTTTCAGCAGTAACTGACCCGATAGAGGCAAAAATTTTGAATAAAAATGTTACAGGAACAAGTGATAAATTAGATAATGTGGGAATGCAACTGGATTTATTGTTAAAATTAAAACCGGATATAAAAAAAATAGGGGTTCTGTATAATCCATCTGAACAAAATTCTATTGTACAAATAAGAGAAATTGAAGCAAAAGCAAAAGAGAGAAAACTTGTAATAGAATTACAGGGAGTTACTTCTTTTGGGGAGATGCCTCAAGTAATAAAACTTTTATTAGGAAAAACAGATGCACTGTATTTACCTACAGATAATTTAGTAGTATCTGCCATAAAACTAATAACATCAGAAGCAATAAATGTAAAAAAACCTGTAGTTTCAAGTGAAAGTTCTTCAGTTGAACAAGGAGCATTATTTACAATGGGACTTAATTATTTTGATTTGGGAAAAAGAACAGGAGAAATGGCAATTGAAATATTAAAAGGAAAACCTGTTTCAGAAATTCCTTTTGAAGTATCAAAGAAAACTACTTTATTTGTTAATGAAGATACTGCGAAAATATTAGGAATTGATATTAAGAATCCTGAATTAGTAAATGCAACTTTAGTAAAATAATAAATTAAAAAGGAAATTTAGAAAGAATGAATGAATTATTAGTATTTATACAGAGTCTTCCAGAGGCTCTCAAAACCGGATTTATATATTCTATAATGGTAATGGGAGTATATATAACATATAAAATTTTAGATTTCCCTGATTTGTCAGTTGAGGGAGCTTTCCCAATGGGAGGATTTATATTTGCAGCTTTTGCACTATCTAAAAATGGATTTTTTGGAATAACAAATCCCATAATGGGACTAATATTAGCAACTATCGGTGGAATGTTTGCAGGCTATGTAACAGGAGCATTACATGTATATTTGAATATTGAAGGATTATTATCTGGGATAATAGTTATGACGGGACTTTATAGTATCAATTCAAGAATTATTGGTGTTTCAAATACTTTTATTCCTCCTGAAAGAAGTATATATGAAATAGTATCCTATAATAAAAATTTTGTTGTATTTTCAATTATTTTTATAATATTATTAATATTAAAAGGATTTTATGATTATAAAATAAAAGAAAACAAATATGTAATTAGATGTATGATAGTATATATGGGACTTGTTTTTATTTTAATATTTTATGTTTTTTTTACAAAAGATATAAAACTAATGTTAACAGTTTTAATAGTATTCATATTAAAAATGATTTTAGACTATATACTTACTTCAAAATTTGGATTTGCTCTCAGAGCATTAGGTAATAATGAACAGCTTGTAGTCAGTCTTGGTGTAAATGAAAAAAGGTTAAAAATATTTGGATTAATGCTCTCAAACGGTTTTGTTTCACTTTCAGGAGCATTGTTTGCCCAATCAATAAAAGTTGCTGATTTACAATTAGGAGTAGGGGCAATAGTAATAGGTCTTGCAGCAATAATATTGGGATTAGGAATAATAAAGAAATCTCAAGCAGTAAACGAAGTTTCAATAGTTATTTTAGGTTCTCTTTTATATTATTCTATAATAAATATTGCACTATTATCAAATAACTGGACTACAAACTTGTATGATGTATTAGGATTAAATGATAATATGAAAAATATATTACAAATAAAGCCGACAGATGTAAAAATAATTACAGCTATTATCCTAACTGGGATTTTATGGAATGAAATCTTGAAGAAAGTTACTAAAGGTAAAAAGAAAGCAAAACTAATTCAAAGAGAAAGAGGGATGTAAATGATAGAAATAAAGAATTTATATAAAACTTTCTTTTCAGAATTAGGAACTGAAAAACAAGTATTCAAAGATTTGAGTTTGAAAATAGATGATGGTGATTTTATAACAATTATAGGAAGTAATGGTGCTGGGAAATCAACATTATTAAATGTATTAAACGGTCAAGTTAGTCCTGATAGTGGGATGATTATTATAAATGGTAAAAATATTACTAATATTGAAAAACATAAAAGAGCTCAATGGATTTCCCAAGTATACCAGAATCCTACCCAGGGGACCGCTCCTTCAATGACAGTTTTAGAAAATCTTTCTATGGCTAAAAATAAAGGAGGAAAATTTAATTTTACTTTTGGATTGGATATAAAAAATATTAATTTTTATAAAGAACAATTAAAAAGTATAGGATTGGGGCTCGAAAAGCAGCTTTTTTCAGAAGTAGGATTACTTTCTGGGGGACAAAGACAATGTTTATCTTTGATAATGGCAACATTAAATCGTCCTGAAATACTGTTACTTGATGAACATACTGCTGCTCTTGATCCACAAACATCGGAAATAATTCTTGAAAAAACAAAAGAACTTGTTGAAAAAAATAATATAACAAGTTTAATGATTACACATAATATGCAAGATGCAATAAGCTATGGGAATAGATTGATAATGCTTCATGCAGGAGAAGTAATTTTTGATATTACGGGAAAAGAGAAAAAAAATCTGACAGTAGAAAAACTGCTTGAAATGTTTAAGTCTAAAGAAGCGAATTTATCTGACAGAGATATATTTTAGTATAAATAAAAAAATTCAGTAATTTTATGAAAAATTTAGTTGCATTATTTTATGAAGTTGCTGAATTTTTTATTGCTTTATGAGAGTCTTAGAAAAGATTTGAATATTTAAGTCGTTTTATTGCTGATATTACACTTTTTTATTTTAAAGATTATAAAATAATTTTAAAAATCAAAAAAATACATATTATGTACTAAAAAATTTATAATGATTTTTAATAAATTTTCCCAACCCGGTAGTGTATAAAGTGTTTAAAAGTAAAATATTTAAGGATGTTATAAATAATTATAATAAAAATAGGTTGTAACTTGGTAAAAAAAGAGGTATAATTATAATAAAAATTAACTTTCTTCATTATGGTTTATATTGAAACAGAAAGTTTTGATCGGAATTGAATAGAAACATATGATGTATTTAAATAAGAGCTTATAAAGTAGCTCTTTTTTTGTTTCAAAATTGAATAGAAACATATGATGTATTTAAATTTTTTAAACCTCTTTTTTATTGATTACACCTTTTGATTGAATAGAAACATATGATGTATTTAAATTTGAGTATCTGAGTTATAGGTTCTAATGAATCTAACATTGAATAGAAACATATGATGTATTTAAATACATTGTCCACATTGTGTAAAATGTATTTTATATTTATTGAATAGAAACATATGATGTATTTAAATCTTTCTGTAACATATGTATCTAATTCTTCAAATAGATTGAATAGAAACATATGATGTATTTAAATCAATTGCCAAGATTTGAGTATTTCGGGAAAGCAGAAATTGAATAGAAACATATGATGTATTTAAATCTTATCCTCTCCCTACATATAATGAAGTCTTCTCTTATTGAATAGAAACATATGATGTATTTAAATTAAAAAATAGGTGTTAATACAACAGCTTTTACAAGATATTGAATAGAAACATATGATGTATTTAAATAAAAGTCAACACTTTTTTTTAAAATGTATAAAAAAAATTGAATAGAAACATATGATGTATTTAAATATATTGGGGTAGTCGATTAATAATAACAAAAAATAATTGAATAGAAACATATGATGTATTTAAATTATTTATTTTCTTTTGATAAGAAAGTAATATTTAATATTGAATAGAAACATATGATGTATTTAAATCTTATCCTCTCCCTACATATAATGAAGTCTTCTCTTATTGAATAGAAACATATGATGTATTTAAATAGAGATCCCTTATTAAATTGACTCTTCTCACTTGCTATTGAATAGAAACATATGATGTATTTAAATCTGTTCCGTAACGTGTTCCGCTGTAACGTATTCCAAATTGAATAGAAACATATGATGTATTTAAATTCAGTATAGAACTTTGGTTATTTATAGTTTCGGTAAATTGAATAGAAACATATGATGTATTTAAATTATCTATCAGGAGTATGAATAGGATAGATTATAACCATTGAATAGAAACATATGATGTATTTAAATTAAAAATATAAAAAATGCAAATATATAAAATTAGGAATTGAATAGAAACATATGATGTATTTAAATGGAAAATTGACGGTTAGTGCTATGACTAATGAAATAATTGAATAGAAACATATGATGTATTTAAATTACTCTACTATAGCTTCAGGAGAACTGAGGACTTTATTGAATAGAAACATATGATGTATTTAAATTTCTGCTTGGTAATTCTCCAAGCCCATTTATCCCAATTGAATAGAAACATATGATGTATTTAAATAGGTTATAGGATTAATGACACCGAAAACATAGAAATATTGAATAGAAACATACGATGTATTTAAATATTTTAAGAGCTTCCACGCCTCCGTCCGCTCCAAGAATTGAATAGAAACATATAAAGTATTTAAGCAATTAATAATGGAATTTTATAAAAATGAAAATAATTATTAAATAGAAGAAAAATATTTAGGAAAAATTAAAAGAGTAGAAAATAAAAAATTAAGGAAAGAAGTTATATATAAAAATTTATTAAAAATTTAAAATAAAATAAGAAAATTAGAAACGGAAAAAGAACTATTAAAAGAAGAAATGAATATATTTTTAGAAATAATTATAAAAGGTTGAAGTTAGGAAAGTATATAAGAAATAATTTAGGATAAGATAAAAATACAAATTTTTTGTATAGAAATGTAATTTAAATAATAATTTTTATTATAGAAATGATTAAATTAATTTTCAAAAATTGTAAATTAGGCTGTTTCATAAAGTATAAAAGTATATGGCATATAGCTATGGGCTTTCTTTTGACTTATAAGATAATTTCAATGCTCTCTGTAAATAGAAGTATTTTTTAGAATTTTAATAAATATTTTTTATTAATCATATTAGTTTATTTAAGTAAAATTTATTATATATCTTAAGTTATATAATATTAGTAACACTGTATTAAAAAGGAATTTGAAAAGAGATTCCCTTAATAATATATTTACATTGAGTAAGAATGTTTCTTTCGTAGGAATTAAAGAATTTAGCCTTAAATTTTATAATTATATTTTATAGATGATTTCAATATTTAAGAAAGATATTCTTTTGAAAATCTGTTTAAAAAGTTCTGCATTATATTTTTATTATTTGCATTTACTATAATTTTTTTGCTATAGTGCTAATTTAAAAAAAATTTCAAGCAATAAGGAAAATATTTATTGTTAATATAGAAATTTTAATAATTCAAAGAAATTATATTTATATGGAATGTTATTACTAAATGAAAATGAAAAGAAAGGGATTTAACAAAAAAATAAAAAATTCTATTTTATTCATTTTTTATGTAGGAATGGTATTGATAATAAAAAATAGAAAGTTAATAAGGTACAAAAATATGTGAATTCATAAATTTTTATATATTTACTTTTTATAAAATTCAGTAAAAATAATGATTTTTAGTTCTTTGAAATATATATTGTTTATAATTGTAAGATTATTTTTGATTTACAAAGCAATTCCGAATATTTTTTATTTTACTATAAAAAATTAAAATAATAGTTGAAATTAATATAAAAATATAGTATAATAATCAAAGATTATTAGTGGTCGCATAGCTCAGTTGGGAGAGCACCTGCCTTACAAGCAGGGGGTCATTGGTTCGAGCCCAATTGTGACCACCATTTTTATGGAGGTGTAGCTCAAGTCTCGTCACTTCCGCCATTTTGCCCAGATAGCTCAGTCGGTAGAGCAAGGGACTGAAAATCCCTGTGTCCGTGGTTCGATTCCGCGTCTGGGCACCATTATAAATTAGAAAGAATTATAGAGTGTGATTTAGTATTTATACTGAGTTACATTTTTTTACATTTTAAAAAAGTATTTAATAAAAGAAGATTATGGGTTTAAATATCCAAAAATATTGAGATAAATATATGAAGTAATGAAGAATAAATCATATTATTTTCCCAACTTAGAAATGTAAAAACTAATTAAAAATCAAATTTTTAGCTTATGTAATAAAATTATGAAAAATATTAGTTTAGTTGGAAAAAAGAGTACATAATAATAAATATAACAGGTTTCTGTAATATTTAAAAGATGTTAAAATGACAAATTTAATCGGAATTGAATAGAAACATATGATGTATTTAAATCAGTATACACAATTTTCCTTTGTGTACAATGTATAGATTGAATAGAAACATATGATGTATTTAAAT